>NZ_LCWX01000166.1:87835-104221 GCF_001431305.1 Pseudovibrio sp. POLY-S9 | reverse complement strand
AACCTGGACGGCCAACGCCCACGCCATAACGGCGGGCCTTGCCATTGCTTTGCACCAGGTAAAGATATCGTGATGTCGTATCGATCACGACAGATCCCGGTGAATACGAGGTGTTGTAGCTCACAGTTGTCGGCAAGAATTGTTTGGGAACACGGCGATCGTACCGCTTTGATGTCGTACGCGGCCGTCTTGCTTGTTTTGCAGATCCACGAAGGTTCCGGACAGCCTTGGCTTGGGATCGCGGGATTTGCACAACCCACGGATTTGCAAGATCAGGGCTAAGGACAAGTGGAGGTGCAGAGGCGCGCGGCTTGTACTCTGCTTGCGCAGCAGTACCAAACGCACAAACCAAGCTACCCACGCCGAACAAAGTAACAAACCAGTTTGCTTTGCTTTTTGCCGTTGCTCCAAACATTCCACACTCCTCTGGACCTTGCCAATGACCCGATGCCCTCCGGGAAAACTAGGAGTTGCAGTTCTAATAATTGTTAAAATTAACAATGTAATTAATGCTAGTTCAAACTAAGGTTAATCAATTGTTACTGGGTTATGCGGCCAATCGTCGAATTTATTCTTAAAAATCAATGCTGATAAATCTAAGGTAATAATTAACACTCTAAGAAGTATGTGAGTAGTGACCGGCGTGCAGGAGTGCGAATCGTGCCCATCTTACTTATGGGTGCATGGACGCGTCTTGTGACCGGGATTGCTATTTAAAACCTGTAATTGAGAGCCTGTCTTCGTAAGCCTGTGCCAGTTTGCGAAGAAAGGGCGGAAAACAAAAGAGGGTGCATCGCCGGACAGGAGTAGCGACGGTGTGGTCCTCATTAGGAAGCGTATTAGCTTCATGAGTTCGGGGTTGGGATGTCAGTTGTAAGAAAAACCTTTCGTGCAGAGGCTCAGTTCGGAGTGCGTAGCAAACGCACCGAAGTAAGCACTCCGATTCAGGACAATGGTGAAGAGTTGCGTCACCAGCAGATCATGGAAGAAATTGCCAGCTTGAAAGAGTTGGTAGGATCTCCGTCAACTGACCCACAAGAACTGTCCCGACGCGTCGCAGAAGAACTGCGTGAGGAAATCGGTGAGGCCGCAAAGCTCAAGGGTGAGCTGGATGCGATTTATCAGGCAATCGCTGAGACCAAGAATGAAATTGCTGCTCTTCACAACAAGGCCAGCGTCGACAATGACGAGCGTGGCCGCGTGACATTGGAGCTGGGCGCGATTGTATCCGGCACCGAAGGGGCGACTGAACAAATCCTGACCGCAGCTGAGGTCATCGACCAGAGCGCGGCAACCGTCATGCCAATGGTCCCAAGTGAGCATGAAGGCCTTGTCACTGACATTCACGAGCAGGTGGTTTCGATCTTTGAAGCCTGTAACTTCCAGGATCTGACTGGCCAGCGCATCAGCAAGGTGGTGAACACCTTGTCATTCGTCGAAGAGCGCATCATCCGTATGATTGAGATATGGGGCGGTATTGAAAGCTTCAAGGAGATCAGTGATCGTATTGCCTCTGATAAAGAGGGCGATGATTCCGCACTGCTTCATGGTCCGGCTTTGGATGTGGAAGCTGGTACCGTGACACAGGATGATATTGACGCTTTGTTCGATTGATCTTTCCGAAAAGTGATATGCAGATGGCTTGCTATTTTGGCAAGCCAATGCTTTATAAGAGAACATAACATAAACATTTTGAGCGGGTTAGTGAGGGTGACTGATGGGCGCCAACAAGACCCCGCAAAGACAATTGACCAAGAAGGGCAAGGCAATGGACCAGAACTCAACACCGATTGCTGAAGGACTGATCCGCGGAGAAGATGGCAAAGACCGCTGCTGGTGGCATGGGGGAGATCCATTCTATCAGGCCTATCATGACGATGAGTGGGGGCATCCGGTCACCAACGACATCCGCCTCTTTGAAAAGATCTGCCTTGAAGGTTTCCAGTCAGGCCTGTCTTGGATCACTATTCTGCGTAAACGCGAGAAATTCCGCGCCGGTTTTGCAGGTTTTGACTTTGAGAAAGTTGCAAAGTTCACACAAAATGATATCGAACGCCTTGTTCAGGATGCCGGCATCATCCGCCACCGCGGCAAGATCAATTCCACCATCAACAACGCCAACCGTGCACTGGAAATGCGTGAAGAGTTCGGTTCACTCGCAGCTTACTTCTGGAAGTGGGAACCAGCCGCAGACCAACGCCCTGAGGTCTGTGACTACGCCAACCTGAAGACGCTCGGCAAAACCGAAATCTCCACGGCCATCTCCAAAGATCTCAAAAAACGCGGCTGGTCCTTCGTCGGCCCAACCACCGTCTACGCCTTCATGCAAGCTATGGGCATGGTCAATGACCACCTCGAAGGCTGCTGCTGCCGGGACATCGTTGAGGCCAAGCGCGAGGCTTTGGTGCGACCTGTGAAGAGCTAGTAGAAGTTCTGCTGAAATGGATGATGAGGTGAGGGGGCTTAATGCACCAGTCACCTCGTACGATTGCTATGCAGTGTCAGCCGGACGCTCAAAGGTGCCTTGGGGTGGAAGGATCGCAAGAACAAGCGTTTCGCGATGCTCAAAGCCACAACGCCGATAGATCCGGCCTGCCGGGCCGTCACTGTGAGCTTGTAAGACAGGTATGGTAGCAGGTGCCTGCGCCTTAGCCCAATCGACACCAGCGGTAACGAGAGCCGCACATATGCCCCGCCTGCGATGGCTGGGCCGTGTCTCAACTTCCTGAAAACGCGAAACAGCTGCATCGGTATAGATACCCAGATCTGCAACCAAGAGATCCCCATCAAAGGCACCAAACCAGTTCGCTAGTCCTGCTTTAACCTGGCGGCGACGGCTCTCAAAGCGTCTCTGCACATAGGTCCCGAAACTGTCTCGGTCATAGCCCTGATCAACAGCAGTGTCGATTTGGAGCGCGATGACTTGCTCCCAGTCTTCATCAGTCTGAACAGGACGGATATCGATCCCATCCGGCACAGATGCGCGATTAAGAGGCCCGGTCAAACTCAGCACATCGATCTGTTCCAGCTTGTATCCAAGATCAGATAAAGGCGTATGTGCAGCCCAAATCGTCATGTCAGGCGTATCCCAACCGAACATTGTATGCGCAGCCTCAGGAAGGTCCTTACGAAACTGAGCAATCTGCTTTTCTGGTTCAACCTTGTCACCCCGGAAGAACACCATGTTGCCAGCCCAGTAATGAGGCTCTTCCGGTATGTGCAATATGATCCGGTCTGGATGAACCTCAACCTCACTAACGCTCCGTTCCACAAGAAGATCACTGCGTACCCCCAGCGTCTTCGCTATTTCCTGCTCGTTGCCCACACCGCGTCCTTCAAGTCATCCTGCTTTCAATCAGCATGAAGCTATTGAAACAACTCAACGCCCACAAGGGCAAGACACCCCATCAAAGCAGAACCAAGCGTCCTGTCACTCATCCGCTACTGTCAAACATGAGATCAGCAGAGCGAAATACAAAAAAGCCCCGGCGAATACACGCCGAGGCCTCATATTGGTCTAATTCACCACCACTTAAACGAATGCAAAATCGTCAGCATGGAGATCAGCTACAGAAACATTCTGCAGCGTGATTGAAGTGTCATCATTGACATAGATAACAGTATCCGCACCAACAACACTTGCCGCAGCAAGCACTTCTGCTACGCTTTCGAATGTAGCAGCGAACTGGATCACATCCTCAGAACCGGCACCTGTGGTGAAGTCTGTGATGATGTCGTTGCCGAAATCTGATCTGAAGAAGAATGCATCGTCCCCAGCACCACCTTCAACCACATCATCACCATCACCTGCGATGATAGTATCATCCCCAGCTCCAGCGAAGATGGTGTCATCACCGCCGTATCCATGAATCTTGTTGGCGTTTGCATCACCAGTTAAGTGGTCGCTATGCTTGTCAGTGCCCATAATGTTTTCGATAGAGACATAAACATCTCCTGCTGCATCACCGGTGTTATTGGACTGATCTGTTAGATCCACTGTGACAGCAGAGCTGGACCAACGGTAGCGGACAGTATCATTGCCTTCACCACCATCGAGATAGTCGGAACCATCGGCATACGCATTCAGCTCATCGTCTCCCGCGCCGCCTTCCAGATGGTCGTTACCGGCTTGAGCAAATAAGTAGTTGTCGTTGTCATCGCCGATCAGAACATCGTCATACCAACTACCAATAATGGCATCAATATTGGTGAGCTGGTCACCTTCAGCAAAACCACCAGTCATCACGCCTGTATCGAGGTTCACTGATACACCTTCAGTTGAAAGAAGGTAGTTCACAATATTATGGCCCTCTTTACCATCAATTGTGTCTGCTCCAGCACTACCATAGACTTCATCTCTGCCAGTACTACCGATGAAATTATCATCTCCGGCAGTGCCATAATGTTTCGCACGTCCATCTTCTTTAAGTGCGATGTTAGAGAGGGTCGTGCCATCCGCAAACTTAAACTGCATTGATGGAGAGGTATCGAACGCTCCGTTTCGGATTGTTAGAATATCGGTAATCTCATCGAGCGGTTTATCCGGATTTTCTGGATCGATGAGGTAGATTAGGAGGTCCTGATTTTCAGATCCGCCTGCGACAACTCTGATATGATCCAATGTAATATCTGAGCCAAACTGAACAGTATCATCGCCCGAAGTGTCAGTAATAACGTCTTTGTCATAGCCTCTGTCAAAGAAGAAAGTGTTGTGCCCGGCGCCACCAGACAAAATGTCATCGCCACTACCTCCGTCTAGGTAGTCGTCACCTTCTTCTCCGTAGAGTTGATCATCGCCTGCAGCAGTTACAATAGTGTCGTTGCCTGCACCGGCTAAAACAAGATGGTCTTCAGAACTAGTAGTAGAATAGTTCTCATTGCCACTTCCGAGTTGGATATTCATGGCCACAATCCTCGAGTTTCATAAAGTTATAAGAATGTGCAGATTGCACATAATATTTATGCAGCTCATGATTGCGCATGGCTGACCCAGAGTTAGATAAGAAATGCAAATGCTCAGTCTTGTTGATTTGAATAAATGCTAAAATTCAAAATAACTTATATGGAAGTATTTTTGTAAAGGTACCGCAACTTAGGATGTAAAGACTATTCAAACGGCTGGAGATATTCTCGTCATAACGTTCAGCATGTGGTTACGAAAAAGCCCCGGCACGGTAGTACCGAGGCTTCGAAGTTTAGTGCTATACGCAAAAGTTAAGAGATAAAGCTAAAATCATCAGCATGAAGACCAGCAACAACGAAGTTCTGAAGAGTAATAGAGTTGTCTTCATCTAATTGAATGATAGTATTACCTTCTTCATAACGAGCCGCAGAGATCACATCCTCGAAGGTCTCAAACACACCATCTGTGAACTGTATGGTGTCGCGGAAGCCTTGGGCCGCCTGAAAATCGATGATTGTATCATTCCCAAAGTTTGCGCCAAAAATGATTGTATCAATGTATTCGCCGCAAGTAATAGTATCATCTCCAGTACCGCCGGAAATCTGATTTTCACCGTTCACTGCGTCAATAATGTCATTTCCGCCGAGGCCGTTGATGATGTCATCACCATTCGTGCCCCAAAGGATGTCGGCATTATCGCTTGCATTTTCCAGAAGCTTTTTGTGGATGTCTTCCCAGTTCCACACAGTACCGTCTGCGAACTGAATCTCACCAAAGGCCAGTCGGCCTATAGTTGAAGAGAAAGCATCCTCGATCAGCAGCGTGCCTCCGTCTTTGAAGTGATATTGAAGGTCAGATGAACTGCTGTCGCCGATGCGTTCAACACTAAAGTCATCTGGAGTGATTCCTTCACCAAATACGATCTTGCTTTCTGCAGTCCATAAGTGTTTGGTATGGATGATGTCTTTCCCGTCACCCAAGTCATAATGGAACACAACTTCACCACCAGAGTAATGAAGAGTATCGTTACCACTTCCACCTTCGATAGTTGTAATGACGTCGCTTGTAGGAGTAGCCAGGCTGTAGAAACTATCGTTTCCATTACCTCCAAGGAGTGTGTTGTTTCCTAGTGTAGTACCGGACATGACATCATCGCCATCTCCTCCATCAAGAATGTTATCACCTGTGCCACCGTCTAGTAGATCGTCCCCGTCTCCACCATACAGGTGATCATTGCCGTCACCTCCATAGAGTTTGTCGTTTCCGTCTCCACCAAACATCTGGTCGTCACCATCACCACCGTGCAGCTTGTCATCGCCTGCTTCACCGGAAATGTGGTCATTTCCTGCATCACCACTCAGGACGTCGCTTCCATCTCCTCCTTTGATGGTGTCATTTCCATCGCCGCCAAAAATGAAGTCTCTGCCGTTCCCACCGTCGACAACATCATCACCAGCAAGGCTCTTGATAATGTCATCGTCAACAGTACCTGTTATCGTGTCATTCCCAGTACCGGCTCCATGATTAACCGCGTGAGCTGCTGCACTGTCGATGAGCTTTTGATTGATGTCTTCCCAGGTCCAGACTGTTCCATCGGAAAACTGAACTTCGTTGAATAACATCTTTTGACTTGAAGAGAAGAAGGCATCATCCAGACGTAACGTACCACCGTCTGCAAAAGTAAACTCAAGTGAATCACTCACGAGAACTTCGTCCGGAGTGATGGCTGCGTTAAAAATGAGCTTATTGTCAGGACCTGCCAGGTTATTTGCATCAATAATATCATGACCATCCCCAAGACCATAGTGAACTGTGATATCGCCACCATAGTAGTGAAGGATGTCATCGTCCTTTCCACCTGCAATGTGAGATGCGCCATGGAAGACGTAGAAGATGTCGTCTCCACTGCCACCTAGCAACTGTGCACCCGGCGAACCGGCATGGAGAGTGTCATTGCCATTCCCGCCATCAAGGATATCATCGCCTCCATGAACTGCTTCGAGCAAATCATCACCATCTCCACCTTTGAGGGTATCATTTCCCTTTCCGCCAATCAGGTGGTCATCTCCGGCTTCACCGTAAATGGTGTCATTCCCGCCGAGTCCGTTGATCACATCATCACCGTTGGTGCCACCTAGGAGATCGTCCCCCTCACTCACATTCTCAAGCAGCTTCTGGTTGATGTCCTCCCAGGTCCACACAGTGCCATCAGCAAACTCAATCTCTCCAATGGTGAACCGCAAGCTTTGAGGGTCCATCACTCCGCTGAGGAGCAGAGTTCCGCCGTCTTTAAAGGTGAGTATAATGTTGTCCGAATTAGATGATGTCCGTGCAATTGCAACTTCATCAGGCAAGACATCTGGCCCAAAAATTATTTTGTTATTTTTGTCTTTAAAATCTTCAGGCTCCCAAAACTCTACTAAATCATCGCCATCGCCCAAGTTGTAATGGATGGTGACTTCAGCACCTCGCGTCACATAGGTTGTGTCGTTGTCTTCTCCACCTGTTATTATTGCGGTGTCGCCATAGACCCATGTAGTATCTTCACCTGCTCCTCCTGCTACAATCGAAGTGCCGTAGTAGGCATGTATAGTATCGTTGCCATCTCCTCCAATAACCTGATTTTCTCCTTCAGTCCCGCTGATGATGGTGTCGTCGCCTTCTCCGCCATCAAGAATATTGTTACCACGAACTGCAGTGAGCTTGTCGTTGCCAGCACCTCCTTCAAGGTGATTATCTCCGTCGTTGTCTTTGAGAGTGTCGTTTCCTTTGCCACCTATGAGGTGATCATTTCCCTGGAGACCTTCAATCCTGTCGTCGCCGCCAAAGCCATGAATAACGTCATCACCAAGAGTGCCCGCCAGTATGTCATCGTCATCACTTGCATTTTCAAAGCAGAACCGATTGATGGCTTCCCAATTCCAGACTGTGCCATCTGCGAAATGAAATTCACTGAACGTGTACGCGGTAGGATAAATGTAAAAGGCGTTTTTGATGAGCAACGTGCCGCCATCTTTAAACGTTAAAAGCAGATCAAGGTCGTCACGAAGAAATCCTTGTCGGTCTATGCCTTCGCCCACTTGTGTTACAGTGATTTCGTCGGGTGAGATACCAGAACCAAAAACAACTTTTTCATTGTTTATCGTCGCATCTTCTGAATGATTGACGTAGATGGTGTCGTTGCCATCACCAAGGTCATATCGGAAGGTGGTGATGCCATTACCATAATAGAACTCATCGTCTCCGGTTCCGCCTTCTAGCGTATCATTCCCATTCCCTGCTTTCAGGATGTCATTGCCAGCACCTCCAATGAGGGTATCGTCACCATCACCACCGTCTAGCTGGTCATTGCCATTTCCACCAATAATGGAGTCGTTTCCATCACCGCCGTCTAGTAGGTCATTGCCGGTTCTACCTATCAATGTGTCATTGCCAGCTTGCCCGTAGAGACTATCGTCACCTGCGCCAGTTGTAATATAATCATCACCTCCACCAGCGTGAATGATATGGTCGTTTAAGGCATTGGTAGAGAAGTTGTCGACGCTGTCTGGAAATGTAAGTCGGGTAGCAGGTTCACCTTCACCAGCACTGTCTGCAAGCTTCTCGTTGATAACTTCCCAGTTCCAAACAGTGCCATCGGCAAACTCGATTTCGCCGAAGTTTAAACGCAGGGTATCTGAATCTATGACAGATTTCAGCTTGAGGGTTCCACCGTCTTTGAAAATCAGTAGAAGATCGGTAGGTGTGCCATTTGCACGCGTCACTGTAACTTCGTCCGGAGAAATACCGGAACCAAGAATGACCTTGTGATTTTCCTCCTTCAGTTTTTCCGGATACCAGAAATCAACGGTATCATTACCATCACCTAAATCGTATCGGATGGTGACCTTTGCAGAGGAAACGTTAATGATATCATCTCCCGTTCCTCCTGAGATAACTGAGGTGCCGGTAGCTGCATGTATTGTGTCGTTGCCACTTCCGCCTAAGATCTGATCCTCTCCATAAGTGATGCTAAGGATTGTGTCGTTACCAGCACCTCCATCAAGGACATTGTTACCAGCGGTACTTTCTAGTCTGTCATCACCATCACCGCCTTCTAGGTGATCATTTCCTTCATGTCCTCTGAGAGTATCGTTTCCGTCACCACCCACAAGGTGATCGTCTCCAGAGTAACCATTGATATCATCGTCTCCGCCGCGACCATCAATAGTGTCATCCCCTAAAGTGCCGGCGAGTTCTTCATCTTCGTCACCAGCGTTTTCAAAGCGCATCTTGTTGAAGCTTTCCCAGTTCCAAACAGTGCCGTCAGCAAAGTGGAACTCTCCAAATGTAAAGTAATTTGGTCCATGGTGGAAAACATTATTGAGACGTAACGTTCCGCCATCTTTGAATGTCAGCAAGAGATCAAGATCGTCGCGTTCATTGCCGTACTTGTCCGTACCTTCTCCTTGGCGCGCTACTGTGATGTCAGCAGGAGATATGCCAGGTCCAAAGACCACTTTGTCATTATAGGAAGTAACTACATCGTGGTTGACGTGAATGGTGTCGTTGCCATCGCCAAGGTCATAGCGGAAGGTAGTGGTACCTTCCCCGTAGTAGAACTCATCGTCTCCAGCGCCACCTTCAAGGATATCAATTCCGTTACCGGCTTTGAGGATATCATTGCCCTTGCCACCGAGCAGAGTGTCATTACCGTCGCCACCGTCCAGGGTGTCATCGCCACCGTAACCCCAAAGTTTGTTATTACCGGCATCGCCTGTGATGTGGTCATCGTAACTGTTGCTGCCCATAACGTTTTCAATGGAGACAAGGGTATCTCCGTCCGCATCGCCTTCATTCTTTGTCTGATCAACGAGATTTACTGTGACAGCGGACTTGGACCAGCGATAGCGAACTGTATCGTTGCCTGTGCCTCCATCGAGATAATTGTCTCCAGAGCCATAAGCGTTGAGCCAATCATCGCCAGCTCCGCCTTCCAGATGATCGTCACCGTCAAGAGCATAGAGACCGTTATTGCTGTCATCGCCAATAATCACGTCATCATGATTTGATCCGAAAACTGTTTTGATGTTCGAAAGCTGATCGCCTTCCGCGTCACCACCAGACATTGCTCCTGTGTCCAGATTCACAGATACGCCTTCTGTGGAATTGCTGTACCGGATGACATTGTTACCGCCGCCACCGTCAATTATATCTGCACCGGCACTGCCATAGATTTCTTCGCCAGCAGACGTGCCATTAAAGATATCGTTTCCATCTGTGCCGTAGTACTTGACATAACCACTGCTTGAAACCGTCAGGTTGGAGAAAGCCGTCCCATCAGCAAATTCAAATCGTTCGATGCCGTGATCACCAGCAATCCAATTATCAAAGTAAAAAACGTCAGCAATCTCATTAAGCGGCTGGTTCGGGTTAGCCGGGTCGATCAGATAGAATACCAGATCGCCACCTTCGAGGCGGATCTTGAAATCACTTAGTGTGAGGTCACCATCAAAACGAATGGTAGTGATTCCAGGCGCTCCTCCAAAATAGTCGATGCCTATTCCACGCTTGAAACCGTAGCTGTTATCGCCTTCAAGAGGCATTTTCTCTGCAGCCATCTGTTTTCCTCGAATTTCATAAATATTTAAATATGTGCATTTAGCACATATAAGAGATGCACTTTAAGGTTGTGCCTAGGTGACTCAAAGAAATCGCCAAATTTACATAAATTAGATGGATAAGTATTTTGAAGTTACTGCAGGTATGTCATAGATACATAAACACGCAGAAATCTCACAAGTAACGCAAATCAGCGCAATAAAAAACGCACCCCGGTCAGAGGTGCGTTCAAAAATATTTCTCAGTGGTTTAGGTGTTAGCCTGCGACTTTTTGTGCCAGAGGCTCAAACAACGGGTTTGCTGTGTGGAACACATACTCCAGCGGTGTCACTGTTACCATTTGTGCTCCTTCTTCGCGCAACATGTCTGCACATTCAGGCACTCTGGCAGCAGGGCAATGCAGGACTAAAGAAGAACCTTCAATGCCAAACGGTGCAACACAGCCAAGAGCGGCAACCTTCTCCAGTACACCTGCAGGATTTGCGACAACAGTACGCATCTCTTTGAAATTGTGAGCGTTATCCTGCGCCGTGATCCGGTCCAGCATCAAACGGGCGGCCTGCAAAGCACTCTCATTCCAGTTGGCTGTTCTGGACGCCACCAGGTGTGCCTGAGACCTGGCGATCACACCATCCTCGGGGATTTTCAGATTGTTAGCCTTCAGCGTAGAGCCAGTCGAGGTGATGTCCACCACCAGCTCAGCAGAACCAGCAGTAGGTGCACCTTCAGTCGCGCCAGCGCTCTCAACAATGCGGTAATCCGCGATGCCTTTTTCCGCGAAGAACTGCCGAGTATGGTTCACATACTTAGTCGCAATACGCAGGCGGCGACCATGCCGCGCCCGAAAATCTGAAGCAACATCAGCAAGATCGGACATGGAGGACACGTCAATCCACGCCGTCGGAACAGCGATTACAACGTCTGCATGGCCGAAGCCAAGGGCAGTGATGATATGCGTCTTCTCCTCGGGGCGGTCGATGTTCTCGTTGACTAGATCCGTTCCGGTGATACCGAAGTGAACAGTACCAGCCGCAATCTCACGTGCGATCTCAGAGGCCGAAAGGAAAGCGATCTCAACGCCATCCACGCCCTTTAAGGTTCCGCGGTAATTGCGATCACCACCCGGACGCTTCACCTTCAAACCGGCACGCGCAAAGAATGCATGGGTCATTTCCTGAAGGCGGCCTTTGGACGGTATCGCAAGAATAAGATTAGAGCTCATCAGCTTGCTCCCTCAAAAGCGCGGTCCAGCCAGATTGTAAAGCCAACAGCAGGAACAGTACTTGGCGCACCAAGACGTTCTACCAGCTTGTTGTAGCGACCACCACCGATCACCTGTCCAAGATGCTCACTGGATTCATGATGAATTTCAAAGACAAAGTCGGTGTAGTAATCGAGACGGCGACCGAAATCACCGGAGTACTCCAGCTTTGAAATGTCAATGCCGCGCTCTGCCATCAACTCGGTACGCTTCGCCAAACGCTCAATGGAAGCATCCAGATTAAGCCCGGTCTCTTTGGCGAACCCATGCAAGGTTTCAACCGCTTTCGCAGGTGGTGGGCCAGAGACGTTCAGATACTCGCTCAATCGCGAGATCACGTCCTTGTCCACGCCTGACCCGGCAGAAAGTGCGGCTTGCTCCATGAAGCGCTCAGCAATTTCGTGAGCTGTACGTCCACCAACTGCAGAAATACCCGCAAGTGAAAGCACATCTTCAACAACAGCTACAGCAGCTTCTGGGTCACGTCCTTCAAGAGCAGCAAGGAAGCCCAGCTTCGCATCCGGCTTGGCTTCAACACCACTCATTCGGGTGATAACCTGATCCAGCCGGTCACGCTCACCAAACACATCACGCAGACGACGCTGCCAAACCTTTGGAATCTCAAGAGCTTGCAGAACAGCTGTAAACAGGCCTTCATCGCCCACTCGAATGCGAGGGGAGGACAGGCCCAGCTTATCAGCAGTCTCTAGGGCAAGCGCCAGCATATCCGCATCAGCTTGTTCTTCATCCTCGCGGCCAATGGATTCAACACCAGCCTGCATGGTTTCACCCAGTTGCCCGGGTCGATGTCGGAAAACTTGCCCAACATAGGAGAATGCCGCAGTACGACCGGCGATACCTGTTTCCAGATAATGTCGGGCAATCGGAATAGTAAAATCAGGACGCAAGCAAAGCTCTTGTCCATCTTCCCCTGTCGTCAGGAAAAGGCGCCGCCGGAGATCTTCGCCAGCCAGATCTAAAAAGATATCGGCTGGCTGTAAGATTGGCGGGGTTGCCTCTTCATAACCTGCATCCCGAAAAAGCTGGCTCAAAGCCAAGCTGCGGTTATCCCCCAATGTCATATTAGTTCTCGCTTTGGTTTTTGCGATCGTCTTCCTGTGCGGCCAGAAGCTTTTTCACTTCTGCAACAAGATCATCCCGCTTCACAGCAAACTGTGCAGGACGGCTCTCACGCCAGGTTTTGTTATCTTCAATCTCGGCAGAAAGGCGTTTGCCTTCAATGAGATCTTTGATTTGAATTTCGCCTTCTTCACGCTCTTGCGAGCCTTGAATGATGGCACAAGGTGAATTGCGTTTGTCTGCATATTGCAGCTGCTTGCCAAACTGCTTTGGGTTGCCCTGATACATTTCTGAGCGGATACCAGCAGTGCGAAGCTCCTGAACCATGGCTTGGTAATGTGCAAGGGAGTCAACGTCCTTGTCCATCACACATACAACCACTGGGCCTGCAACTTCTTCCTGCCCAAGCTTGCCGAGCATAGTGAGTGCTGACATCAAACGGGAAACACCAACAGAGAAGCCGGTAGAAGGCACAGGCTGGCTCATGAAGCGGGAAACGAGGCCGTCGTAACGCCCGCCACCACCAACAGAGCCAAAGCGCACAGGGCGGCCTTTATCGTCTTTCACTTCAAAGGTCAGCTCAGCTTCATAAACAGGGCCGGTGTAGTATTCCAGACCGCGCACAACGGATGGATCAATCAGAACACGGCCATCAGTGTAGCCTGCTGCATCAAACAGCTTGCCCATGGTTGCCAGTTCTTCAACGCCTTCCGCACCAGTTTTGCTGTCTGCGATCAAACCACGAAGGTTCTCGATGGTCTGGTCGGTGGTCTCGCCACCAGCTTCCACAAAGGCAAGAACCTTTTCCGCTTCCGCTTCGCCAAGGCCAGCACCCTTGGTAAAGTCACCGGAAGCATCTTTACGGCCTTCACCCAAAAGCAGCTTAACGCCTTCAACACCAAGACGATCCAGTTTATCGACAGCCCGTAGAACGGTCAGACGGGTTGCAGCGTGTTCGTCACCGGCAAGGCCGATCACTTCCATCACACCGTCCAGAACTTTGCGGTTGTTCACGCGGATCACATAGTCACCACGAGCAATACCGAGGCGCTCCATGGTGTCGGACGCCATCATACAGATTTCAGCATCAGCAGAGACAGAAGGCGCACCAATCGTATCCGCATCAAACTGCATGAACTGGCGGAAACGACCCGGTCCAGGCTTTTCGTTGCGGAATACATAACCAGCGCGGTAGCTGCGGTAAGGCTTTGGCAGGCTTTCGAAATTCTCGGCCACATGACGGGCGAGGGGCGCGGTCAGGTCGTACCGCAGGCTCATCCATTGCTCGTCATCATCTTGTAGCGAAAACACACCAGCGTTCGGACGGTCCTGATCTGGCAAGAACTTGCCAAGAGCATCAGTGTACTCGAACATTGGAGTTTCCACGGGCTCAAAGCCGTAAAGCTCATAAGTCTGCTTGATAACGGAGAGCATCTGCTCCATCGCCTGCAGTTCAGCTGGACCACGATCTACAAATCCACGCGGTAAACGAGCTTTGAGCTTGGCACTTTTCTTTTTTGCCATGAGGCCGTCTCATCCATGAAATAAAAGGGTTGTTGCAAACGCTTCCCGCAATAAGTCCGCAGAACGCACCAAGGGAAGCATGCTGTTGTCTGTCTCCTAGCCCATTGAGCAGGGGAGGGCAAGGCGCGAAGCGGGTGCAATCCGGCGCAAATTTCCCAATCAATACTTGCAATAGCGTCAAGAGAAGCTAAGGTCGCCCCAAAAAATGGAAGGACCATTCCCTTACGCATGCAAAGGAAGGTCTGCACACTGGAGAAATCATGGTGTCAAACACCAACTACGAACCAACTGAAATCAGCAAATCCGAAGGTCGCGTTACAGGTCCGGCAGAGTTAACTGTTGTATTGCCGACTTATAACGAAAGCAAAAACGTTCCCATCGTGGTTGAGCTGCTGGACAAAGCGCTCGCTGGTGTAGCTTGGGAAGTTATTGTTGTTGATGATAATTCTCCAGATGGAACCTCTAAAGTCACTGCTGACATTGCGCAGCAAGACCCACGTGTTCGCATTGTTCAGCGTATTGGCCGTCGTGGTTTGTCCGGCGCATGCATTGAAGGCATGCTGGCCTCCAGCTCTAAATTTGTAGCTGTCATGGATGCTGACCTTCAGCACGATGAGAGCCTGTTGCCCAAGATGCTCGAAGCACTTCGTTCTGAAAGCTACGACATCTGCGTTGCCTCCCGCCATGTGGAAGGTGGGGATGTTGGGACGGGTCTGTCCTCAATTCGTGCATGGGGCTCCAACCTTGCCAACAATCTGGCACGTAAGTTTCTTAAAGTGGAACTGTCCGACCCGATGAGCGGCTTCTTCATGCTGCGTCGTGACAGGTTTGTGGAGCTGGCTCCGCGTTTGTCGTCCCAAGGCTTCAAGATCATGCTCGATATTGTCGCCAGCGGAAAAGGCGCTCTGCGTGTGAAAGAACTGCCTTTCGTTTTTCGTGAGCGTCAGCATGGTGAAAGTAAGCTCGATACACTAGTGACCATGGATTACCTTGGTTTGCTGGTTTCCAAAATCTTCGATGATAAGATTTCAGTTCGCTTTCTTATGTACTCCATGGTCGGTGGAACAGGTGTCGTCGTTCACCTTATCGCATTGAAGATCTTCCTTGCCGCCTTCGGCATGCCATTTGGCCTCTCTCAGTTGGTTGCAACCTTTGTGGCCATGTCCTCAAACTTTTTCCTCAACAACCGCCTGACCTATCGCGACCGTCGTTTGACAGGGCTTGCGTGGATCAAAGGTCTGCTCACATTCTATGTGATCTGTAGCTTTGGTATTTTGGCAAACGTTGGTGTGGCAGAGTTGATCTACACGAACAAACCAATCTGGTGGTTTGCTGGTGCTGCAGGCGCTGTTATGGGCGCGGTTTGGAACTACGTTGTTTCCAACGCTCTGACATGGCGCAAAGGCTAAAGCGTTTCTTCGAATAGTGAGAGAAGCTTTTCACAGGAAGAAACGCAGAAAACCAAAGTTAAAGCACTTTGAGGAAAGCATTTAAATGCAGGACAATCCCACAGGAAAGCCGCTGAGCTTTTGGTTGCGCCCGACCAATCTGATCCTGATTGTCGCCGCGCTGTCTTTGGCACGGCTGGCAACTGGTATGAATGTCGATCTGGTTGAGGATGAAGCCTACTATCGTTTGTGGGGGCTGTATCCTGCATTGGGTTATTACGACCACCCGCCAATGGTCGCTTACTGGATCTGGCTTGGTCAATCCTTGTTCGGTGACACGGCACTTGGCGTTCGCTTCATCAGTATCCTGTCTGCTGCAATCGGTTCCCTTGCGCTCTGGCGAACTGCAAAAATCCTGTATGATACCCATGTCGCTGGCTGGACAGTCCTGTTTTTCAACGCAAGTTTGCTGATTGGTGTCGGCTCACTGTTAGCTACGCCTGACGCACCCTCTGTTTTCTTCTGGGGACTGGCTTTGTGGGCCATGGCAGAGCTGACGGTTTCTAAAAATGCGAACTGGTGGATTCTCGCTGGTATCTTCGCAGGATTAGGCCTTCTTTCAAAATACT
>NZ_LCWX01000166.1:85175-87743 GCF_001431305.1 Pseudovibrio sp. POLY-S9 | reverse complement strand
TACTCCGTGTTGTTCCTGGGGGTCGGGATTATTCTCTGGCTGGTGTGGGTGCCGGAGAACCGCAGATACTTCCTGTCCTGGCAGTTGTGGCTCGGCGGAGCACTGGCAATCGCGATCTTCTCTCCTGTACTTTACTGGAACTCGCAGCATGAGTGGATTTCTTTTGTAAAGCAGTTTGGGCGTTCTGTACCAGAAGGGTACTCCGTCAAATACATTGGCGAGTTCATCGGCGCTGTTGCAGGCCTGCTGAACCCGCTCGTCTTCATCATTGCGATGGTTGGTGCGTGGCGTGTCATCCGCAAAATGATAAAGCAAGACAACACGGCCAGTCTGCTGGTTCTGACGGTCCTGCCGTTCCTGATCTATCTGACCTTCCATTCACTCCATTCGCGTGTTCAGGGCAACTGGCCAGCTCCGATGTATCCAACACTGGCCATGTTCGCTGGTATTGCAGCAGCTTATCCGCCTGCCAATGTTGGTCGCTGGTTCAAGGTGCTTGCCCCGACTGCAGTCGGCCTGGGTGTCGTTGTCGCTGGGGTGGTCTATATCCACGCCTACACCCCGCTCAACACATCTCTGGGCCGTAAAGATCCAACGCATCAGATGCGCGGCTGGCAAGATATTGGCGATGAACTGACCGAGTTAGCAGACGCAAATGACATCAATTGGATTGGCACAACCAGCTATGGTTTGACGGGCCAAATGTCGAATGCGCTCAAGAAGACAGACCTCAAAGTCTACGGAATTCCTGAGCGAATGCGCTATGCAATGATTCCCGATAATCTCCAAAATCCCGAAAATAGTGACATGCTGTACGTCACCGAGGAAAGAAGAGACCGCTCTCAAAAGCTGAAAACCAACTTCAATCAGGTTGAGCTGCTGAAGACCATCCCCCGAGAGAATAAGGGATTGTTCGGAAAAACAGCTATTGAAAATGTACGGGTCTACCGATTGTCAGACCCGAAACAGCCCCTGAAATCCAACTGAAACAGCTGAGATTCCGTTGCGTTAAATTTGCAGGCTTTGTTAAATGTACTCCTGAACCTTTTGGATTGGGAGATCCGCGCGATGAAGCGCATCCTCTTGACGAGTCTCGAATTTGGGCAAAGCTATGGAGTTGACCGGGCGATCTGCGATCTAATCATCGCAGGCCGGCTCTCTGCCGTAGGCTGTGTTGTCACTGGCAAGATGTGGTCGAGGGAGTTCTATCAGCTGCGTGACGTGGTTGCCTGGGCCGAACATGAAACCATGGTCGGTCTGACAGTCACACTGACAAAGCCCGCCGGACCGCTCACCGATTTTGGCCGGACCGTATTCGGAGAGACGTTCCCCGCGCCGTGGTGGTATGCAATGCGCAGCCCCATGAAGATGCTGCCGGAAGAGGCGATCGCCGCTGAGATCGCCGCACAAGTGGATCTCTTCGAAGAGGTCTATGCCCGTCCGCCAGCATTTGTTGCCATTCAGGGAAACCTCGCAAAGCATCCTGCCGTGCATTCAGCGCTCATCACGGTGCTCAGCATGATGACAGGGCGAGAGCCTGCACTGGTACTGCCTGCTGGTGTTAGTCGATCAAGCAACTCCATTTCAAAGCGCGCCACCAAAGCCGGATTGGAAACTATATTCTCAGGACCAGATCTGCCAATGGCTGATGAGGACACAGATCTGAGAGACTTCTTCTGGCACGGAATCAATGAGGCACAGGATTCGGCGATGGTCCTATGTCGGCCATCCTATCCTGAAGAGCAGGCCCAACCCGTCAAAAAGAAAAACGTACGCCAGAGCTCATCCCGTGAGAACCAGCTGAAGTTCCTGATAAGTGAGGAATTTCCGTTTCTTTTGATGGAAAAAGATATCTTCTTGTTCTAAGAACGATCTCTTCCTGCGGTTGAAGAGATCGTTCCTTTTGAATTTGCCATAAACGTTGGGGTATTTATGAACACCCCTAATTTGCCTAAAACTAAAGAACATCTCTGTGACTCCGGTCACAAAATGGCCGCATGATAGACCTAATTAAAATCATCAATTATATTGATGCAGCTTAAACTAAAAAACTGAATCTACGGCGCGTCAGGATCTTGTGGCAAGATGACAAAGTTCAAAGAACTCCTTCAAAACAGCTTTTCACTGTCGGGTTTGGCTGAGGAACACGCACACGGTCTCTCTGAGATAGCTCAGCCTATGTCATTGAAATCCGGCGCAGTTCTCTTCAAGGCCGGAGATCCGGGCAATGGTTGTTACGCAATCATCGAAGGCAGCATGAAAGTCTCCGTCGTCTCGCTGGATGGCAGTGAGCAGCTGCTCGCAGTTCTCGGGCAGGGCTCACTGGTAGGTGAAATTGCTTTGCTTGACGGCAGTGAGCGCTCCGCTACCGTAACGGCACTCAAGCCGAGCCAGCTTGCATTTATCTCCAAAGCTGCATTTTATCGCTACGCCGATGAAAACCCGGCTGTTTACCGTCACATGCTGCAGATCGTAGCGACTCGCCTGCGTCGTTCAAACGATGCACTCGCTGCACGGTCCTTCTTGCCACTCAATGGCCGGGTTGCGCAGACACTGCTGCAACTCTCT
>NZ_LCWX01000166.1:58249-85035 GCF_001431305.1 Pseudovibrio sp. POLY-S9 | reverse complement strand
TCTCTCAGGCTGAAATCGCCAATATGGCTGGTGGGGCTCGGGAGAACGTCAGCCGCGTCCTCAATGTCTGGAAGAGAGAAGGTGTTATCAGCCGCCTCTCTGGATATTACTGCCTCGAAAAGCCGGAGGTGCTACGAGCTGCCGCAGAGCTTTAAACTCGGTATTTGAGTAAAAGTGACCCGAAGTAACAAGAAGGGCATGGGCCTTGTTCTTGCAAGGCTCCTGAAACACCGAGATGACCTATCAGCATTTTGACATTCGCCCGCAGGACGAGTGTACACCAATCCATCCTGACCTGACGCATTCTCAAGTGCGTGCTTTGGTTGCCAGTCATTCAGATAAACTCCGTCACAATGGCGAGCTGGCATCAGTCTACCAAAATAGCATGAAGTGCGACTGGGAGGATTACGAAGCTCAGGCCGTGCGATTCTGGTGCTCCGCTCTCATGAAAGACAGAAGCTATTCTGGCCGTCCACTTGGCAAGTATCGTGGTGCTGCAAAGCAGGTATGCAGCGATGATATTGCCAGCTGGTTGAAATTATTCGAGAATGCAGTAGATGAATGCGTTGCTGAAACCGCTCGGGCCAACACCAAGAAATGTGCGACCCAGGTTGTTGATTGCTTCCATATGGCGATGATCCCTGCTTGAGTAGTTGAGCTTCGCCATGCATAGCATTTCCTCTGGTGGATCTACGGAGCTTTAGAACTATGAATGATACAAGAGACGCTGTCGAAGAAGAGCAGCCAATTGGTGAACTGACCACGCGCACAATGGCGATGCCGGCAGACACCAATGCTTCTGGCGATATCTTCGGCGGTTGGGTTGTCTCTCAAATGGATATTGCCGCCGGTATTGCAGCAAGCCAGTGCGCCATGGAGCGTGTTGTGACTGTTGCGATCGACAGCATGACCTTTATCCGCCCTGTTAAAGTGGGCGATGTAATGTGTGTCTACTCCAACGTCCTCCGTGTTGGCAGAACCTCTGTAACGCTTGCCATTGAGGCCTGGGCTTTACGCCACCGCTTTGGCTATCGCGAGAAGGTTACGAATGCTCAGTTCACCTTTGTTGCTGTTGACGATGACGGCAAACCGATTGTGATCTCTGAAGAGCAACGTGCTAAATACAACAAGGCTTAAGCGGATCGCGGACCAGGAATAGGAAACAAGCAGTGTCATCAAAAATTCCCGTTATGTCAGCGCGTGAACGGACACCGCTTGATCCTTCCATCACACCTGCCCAGATCAATCATCTGGTTGAGAGTTTTTACGGCAAGGTTCGCCAGCATGAAACGCTTGGGCCGATCTTCCTGAGAGAAATGGGTGAGGACTGGGGTCCGCATCTACACAAGATGAAGCACTTTTGGGCGTCTGTTCTGCTAAAAACTGGATCGTATAAAGGCAAGCCGGTTCCCGCTCACGCGAGAATTCAAGGGGTCACCACTGAGAATTTCCATGAGTGGATGGACCTGTTTGAAGACGAAGTCTATGCGATTTTCTCACCAGAAGCCGCACCGCTTCTTTTAGCAACTGCACAGCGCATCGCGCAGAGCCTGTGGCTTGCAATGTTCGCAGACCCATTTGCCACGCCTCCCGCAAAATTCGGCAGCCGCGCAGCTTAAAAATCAGTTCTTATTTTAGTGCAGCTTAACTAGCTCGGGAATTTCTTTTTCGAGCGCAGCGCGTTTTGCCTGAAGTACTCACGCAAGGCTTCCAGTTCTTCAGGACGACGACGTGCGGTATCCGCAAACAAGCGCTCGTCGACAACCGTGTGACAGCCTTCTGCCCAAAGCCGAAGCAACACAGCAAACCGGTCGGAGCGCTCGTCGGTGGTCAAAGGCGTATTCGGCTGTCGGGTTGAATTGGAAAGCAACCGACTGCGCAGCCCTTTTTCTAAAATCAGGCAATCCAGCAAATAGGCAGCAGTAAACTCGTCGGCAAGGTGTGCGACGGCTTCCCTCAAAGATTGAGGCACATATTCAGATACATACGATTGCCATGCAGACTGTGGCTGACCAGCAATATCAAACATTAAATCCTCCATCGGTTTCCCGAGGAGGACTGGCGCAAAATCCATTGAAACTACCGCTTGGTTGTTACGAATGATGAAGACAGCGTCCTCACTTCGAAACCACATCCCTTTTGGCGGAGACCACCTTGCCCGGTTAGGCAGGTTGGCGAGGGCGCCAGCCCTTCTCTTGATGATGCGTAGGATTTGGCACGAAAATGAGGCAATTGCAAGTGGGCACCTTTCCTTTGTTCTTTGTCCACACTTTCAAACTTACGTTGTGTCGTATTCTAGCACCACAAAACGCAACTTCCGCTAAGTGAATATCTTCAATTTTTGTGGTTCTATAAACCGAATTCCCGTCATATCTGAGTATTCTCCTCAGACTTTGAATGAGCGCATAGTGACGGCTCAAAAAGGCAGAGCATTCCAAATATTCCGATAAATTTTCTCAGTCAAATTTCTAGGTTCTTCAGGAAGGAAAAAACGATGTGCACCACAAAGCCCGTTCTCTTTGGAGTCCTGACAGGGTGCGCCTACGCCTTGCTGCTAACCACTTCTCTGGCAGCAACGACCACCAAAATGGTCGATGGTGTCAAAACAGAGTTTGTGGAGCAGGTCTCTGAAGAACAGAAAACTCTGGCTCGCAACGCTGAAGTTGTGGTCATGCCGAAAGGCTTCCACATCGAACCTTATGCAGCCGTGCCTGATGCCCGTCATATGGCCGTCGCGCCTGATGGCAAAACTGTCTTTGTAGGAACGACCACGGACAGAGTCTGGGTCGTTACTCCGGATGAAGAGGGCAAGAAAGCTGCAGAAGTTCGCCAGTTCGCTCCAGATCAATCCTTCATCATCCCCAACGGTGTGTGCTTCACAAAAGATGGCTCATTGGTCCTTGCAGAGCAAAACCGTGTTCTGAGTTTTCCGAACGCATTGGAAAACAAAGAGCAGGGCAAGCCAGCCTTGAAGGTGCTGGTCGGCAAGGGCATGCTTATCCCTCCCTCTGAAGAAAGCTACAATCACTCCTCCCGTGTGTGTGATCAGGGCCCGGATGACCGCATCTACATTTCTCTTGGCCAGCCTTACAACGTGCCGCCCAAGATGAAGCTGAAGCTTTATGACAGCCTCGGCATCGGCGGCATTATCTCCATCACCGCAGATGGTATGGACCGTCAGGTCTATGCGACCGGGATCAGAAACTCCGTGGGCCTGGAGTTCCATCCAAACTCCGGCAATCTCTGGTTTACCGACAATCAGGTGGACGGCATGGGTGATGACATCCCGCCCGAAGAGCTGAACAAGGCCACCGAGCCGGGCAAGAACTACGGTTTCCCATGGTATGGCGGTGGAACGGTCCGTACCCCGCACTACATCGACGAGCCTGTCCCAAGTGGCGTGGTGAACCCGGAAGTCGAACTGGATGCCCATGCCGCAAGTTTGGGCATGACGTTCTATCAGGGCGATATGTTCCCTGAAGAATACAAGGGCGGTGTCTTCATCGCGCAGCACGGCTCATGGGACCGCTCAGTGCCAATTGGCGCACGTGTGGTGTTTGTGCCCATCAACGAGAAAGAAGAAGCTGGCGCCCCAAGTATTGTCGCAACAGGCTGGATTGATGCCAGCGGCGATTATCTGGGCCGTCCGGTAGACGTGGTCGAGCTTGGCGACGGGTCTTTGTTGATCTCCGATGACTCTGCCGGAGGGATCTATCGCATGTACTACGAGGACTAGGGATCTCCTCTGACCTGCGACAACACACTTAAAAGCAAAAGACCAGAGCAGTGCCTCTGGTCTTCTTGAGTTCTATACTAAGCCCTTAGTGTTCGCCGGGGATACCTTTGTAAGCATTTGGACCCCAGACCTGCTTGACGCGCTGATCACGACCACAGCGATAGCGGTAGAACTTGTAGCGGATCGGGTTCTTCTCATAGTAGTTCTGATGATAATCTTCAGCGTCATAGAACGGAGCTGCAGTGCGGATCGGTGTTACAATCGGGCGGTTAACCTCACCTGATTTTCCAAGCGCTTTCTTGGAGGCCTTTGCAGCCTTCAGCTGCGCAGGAGAGGTCGCAAAGATGGTTGTCTGATAGCTCTCACCACGATCACAAAACTGACCACCAGCATCAGTTGGATCAACGGAATGCCAGAAGGCTGTCAGCAGCTCTTCATAAGACACCTTGGCCGGATCAAACTTCACTTCCAACGCTTCAATATGACCTGTGCCACCAGCAGAAACCTGCTTGTAGGTCGGGTTTGCACTGCGGCCACCCGTGTAACCAGATGTGGTCTCAAGGACGCCCTCGATCTTGTCAAAGTCGGACTCGATACACCAGAAGCAACCACCAGCGAAAATCGCGGTTTCGGTCTCAGCAGCTTGCGCAGGCTGGCTCACAGCATAAAGCAAAGGAAGAACGGCAAGGGCTTTTGCAGCTTTGCGTGCAATCATCTCAGATCCTTAAATCAGGTCATGCATTGGAATTTCCAAAACCCTAGCAGCCACCAGCCCACAACGGAAATGAAGTCACTTCAACAAAATGTCAATCAGCGAGAGCATGGTTCGCGTCTCAAACCTCGCAGGACATATTCCAACCGGTCACGTTAAAACCGGCCTTGTAATAGGTACGTATGGCGCCGTGATTGTCGGGGGCAACACGCAGTCCAATACGTGTCAGGCCATCTTTCTTGAATGTCGCCTTCAACGCCTCAAGAGCTTTGGAGGCATACCCCTTGCCACGATGTTCTGAGTAAACCAGAAAATCCATGATGAAGGCAGACGCATCATCCTGAAGGGAGTACCAGAGAAACCCAACTTCCACTTCGCCAGCCTTCGTCTTGTTGACGATGCTCAGCAGCTTATTGTGTTTGTTGCTTTTTCCCTCTGGAAAGGCCTTTGACAAGCCTTCCTCGGCTTTCTTCAGCGCGGCCTGTTCCTCCATTTTGCGATTATCCATCAGGTCCTGAGCGTATTCAGAGACGGAAATGATCTGAAACTCATCAAAACGAGCTGCGGGGAATTCCTGAAGAACAATCATGGTAAGTCCTGGTTGCCAAAGGTTGAAGCGCTTGGGAAGGCCTTGCGCTGATCATGCGACGGGAAGCTTAATTGAAGGCAAAGGCCGCGAAAAGCTCAATGCTGTAATTCCTAACAGGTGCGGTTTTAAGCCGCTGGATCATCATAGCGACACTGAAACGATCTAGGTTTTCTTTCCCGCATATGATCAAACGTTATTGGGGTCTTGCGAAAAACAGCTCAATTCAGGGCTGTGTGTCCTCCGGTTGGTTAGAGACCTCCGCCTATACTTTCCCTTGGTCTTTAAAGGGAATGCGCATGATTATCCTCCTGGCATGTATCGCCGTACTCTGTGGTTTGCTCTATGGCTACAACGAAGGCGTCATCGCTGGCGCTTATGAGCCCATCAAAGCAGAGTTTGAATTCTCTGCGTATTGGGGAGGGCTTCTGGTCGCATCCTTGTCCATCGGCGGTTTGATCGGAGCCTACCTGAGCGCCTATCTCAGCGACAGATTTGGCAGACGATCAACGGTCATCATCGCAGCCCTGTTTTTTATCACCGGAGCTGTCTTATCCAGTGTGGCGCAAGACCTTTTCATCCTCACATTCGCCCGTTCTCTCATCGGAATGGGGATTGGCCTGTCCTCAATGGCTGGCCCCCAATATGTCTCAGAAATTGCGCCGCGCAAGATCAGAGGCCGTATGCTGGGCGCATTTCAGTTCATGATCTCCTTTGGTGTCTTGATTGGCTACCTCTCCAATCTGATCACGCTTGATCTCGGCTACAGCGCAGAAGCCATTAATCGTTGGCAGTTCATGTTCCTCCTTTCCGCGATCCCTGCAGCGTTTCTGCTTTTTGGAATCTGGAGTGCCCCCGAAAGCCCGCGCTGGCTCGTTATGGCAAAGCGCTCAGCAGAGGCTGAGGCCGTCTTTGAAAAGATCGAACCAACCCGATCTGAGGCGTGGGTCAAAGGCAATGTGAAGCGGATTGAACAAGACCTCGCCGAAGTCGCAGACCAAAAGGGAGGTTGGCTGGACCTCATCAATCCACGAAACCGGCCTATCACCAGTTTCTGTGTCTTCACCTTCCTGTTTCAACAGCTCAGCGGCATCAATGCTGTCATCCTCTATGCACCGGAGCTTTTTGGCGACCTGGGCTTTTCTGAGGAGGCAAGCCGCTTGTCTGCAACAGTCGGGCTTGGCGCTGCACTCGCTCTGGCCGCAGCTGCCAGTTTGCTCCTTATTGACCGCGTTGGCCGCAGACCCCTGATGGTCTACGGATTGCCCGCCTGCGCACTCTCCCAGTTCCTGATCGTGGGAGGTTTTCTCATGGGGGACGGGATTGGCACGGCTTTGTCCGTCTCAGGTCTTTGCCTCTACGTGATCTCCTATTCCCTCTCCATGGGGCCGCTGCCATGGGTCTACATGTCAGAGGTATTCCCCAATTACCTGAGGGCCAAAGGCATGGTCGTAGCAGTAACCGTCAACTGGGTCTTCACATTCCTCGTTGTGTTCGGTTTCCCCAAATTGAACCAGCTCTTCACGATCACCGAGATCTTCCTGTTCTTCGCCATATGCTGTTGCATCGGAACCGTCTACGCCATCCGCCGCGCACCAGAGACCAAAGGTGTCTCTCTGGAGGATATCTACGAGCTGTTCCACAAAGGGGACAGCAAGACGGCTGAAAGGCCAGTCGCTGGCGAGTAAAACCACAAGCACCAAAAGCACCGCATGACCTCTCATGCAGTGGTGAAGCTAAAATCCCGAGAAACGGGAGGGGCAAGGCGAGCAGGCAATACCTGCGCATTGTATATAAATTAGTTTCTTCGGCATTGGCTGTCGCCTTGCCCGGGCGTTTTTGTATGAAACAAGGTCTCCACCGAAAGGCATTGGGAGCAGGTGCCTACCCATCACTGTGAGGTCTCACAAAACACAAGGCTTTGCTTCGAAACTCACCTCTTTGGGCAGTTGCTGTAAAGGACAGTTTGACTTGTCCCTGACAGCTGCAGCTGCCAGTGTAGACGCCCATCGGGTGACCAGCTTCCGCTTGGTCCCTGCACTAAAGACTTTCAAGGGGTGTTTCAACGAACCCGCCGGAGGATGCGTTATGTCTTCCGGTAGCCCCGCCCAGCCCACGCCGAACTGACGGTCGCTCCGCCAGCTGCCCGTGTACGTGGACACGAGATAATCTTAGGGCTGGCGGAACCAGGGGGAATAAGTTTTTGATGCAAACGCGACGAACGACAGCGTATCTCCGAAAAGTGGAAACCGGTTTTCGGATAAAGATATGCAAAAACAAAGACTAGAGCGCGTTCCGTTTGATTGAATTCAATCAAACGACAAGAATTCGCTGAAAGTAAAGAAATTAGAGCGTGAGGCGTGAATGCAAATGAACGCAACACGCTCTAAAGCAGCTCAGGTATTTCAATTTAAATGCGAACTGCTTTAAGGCATCAACCGCTCAAGAAACGGAGCAACAACCGGGCCCCACACTTTAGGACCCTCATCCCTCAGAAAGAGATCATGACCGTTTTCACCCTCAAGCGGCAAAATGGCAAGCTCTTGCTTTGCATCACTTTCTGATGTGTAGGCCTCAAAAAATGACTTGGCCAACATCGGGCTATAGTACTCTTCGTTCTCCGCATAAACCCAGAGTGTTGGTAGCGTTGTCCCAGCCCCAAACATCCTGAAACCTTGCTCTGCCTGTTCTAAATCCCGCGCACTATAATCATCTATTGCCACTGCCCCCGGCGCGAAAGCGATGACACCGCGAACACCATTTGGAGTCTTCCGAGACGCGGCTAATACGCTGTTCCCACCTGCAGAAAATCCGAGAAGGACAACATGATCAGCAACCACAAACCGCTGATCCTGAAAGTAACGCACTGAGCTATTGATATCACGAACGCGCTCCTCAAGGACCTTTATGAAACCTTCTGAATCCCCATCCTCAACAACAGAACGCTGCCCCTCTGAACGTCCGTAGCCCCTGCGAATAACAACGGCAACAGCGTATCCTCGCGCAAGAAACCACCTGATTGCAGCGTCAGGACGGAAATCATAGGGACCGTCACGTGGAGCACTCCGAGCCGCCCCATGAGTAAAGACCGCCAGAGGAAAAGGCCCTTCCCCATCCGGCTTGAAGGTGGTCGCATCCAAAGTGATCGTCCTGCTGCCGTCTTCCAACTCAACCGGAACCCGCCAAATCTGCATATTCAGTTCACCAAGCGGCTCACTGATGGGACCAACCCTTTGATGAGGCGATTGCGCAAGAGAGGCTTGCGCAAAAAACAAGAAAACCAAAACTGACAAACTGGTGATGAAACCCGAGACCACGTCCCGCTTACAGAGCCTATAAAACATCTTGCCCTCACTTGAATTACAATTGCATTACAATACAATTACAAATGAATCACGATTCTCACACAACTGCAAGCTGGATTATTCAAGACAGAAAGACGAGGAAATGTAGGACTTGGGGCGTTTCTCGGAACATTGATGAAACGACAGTGTATCTCCGAAAAGTGGAGACCGGTTTTCGGATAAAGATATATAAAAACAAAGGCTAAAGCAGTTCAGGTGTTTCAGCTTAAATGCGAACTGCTTTAGTTCAGCGGCTCATCACCGCTCTTCTTCTCATGCTCAAGATCGATCACACCGCGTTCAAGCGGGCCGTTGTAAAGGATGTCTTTGTTCTTATCGATCCAGACAAGAATTTCGGCAACAGCTGCAAACATGTCTTGCGGAATGAGCTCTTCAATCTCCACTTCCGCATGCAACATACGGGCAAGCTTCACATTGGCAAAAATCGGCACACCTGCCGCTTCAGCTTCTGTACGCATCTTAAGCGCAGTCAGATCAAGCCCCTTGGCAACCACCAATGGCACAGCAACCTCATCCGGGCGATAGGAAATGGCAACCGCGTAGTGCGTCGGGTTCACCACAACAGCACTGGCTTTGCGGGTATTCTCAAGGTTGTCGCTCATGAGAATTTCCTGAGAAATCCGCTTACGCTGCCCTTTAATTTCAGGACTGCCCTCGGACTCCTTATGTTCCCGCTTCACCTCTTCCTTCGTCATCTTCAGGCTCTTGATGTGGGTGTGCTTCTGAAACATAAAATCAAGGATCGCCACACCAACAAAGGCCAGAAACGATATCCCGAGGATCAGTTTCATAATCGCACCGCTGATATTAGCAATGCAAGGAATGCCGCAGGAGAGCGAGTTGATGTAAGCGCCAATTGCGTACTTCACTGTGAAGTAGAGCATGGTGCTGAGCAAGGCGATCTTCAGGATGGATTTGAGAACCTGCACCACCTGCTTCATGGAAAAGATGCGCTTAAACCCTTCAGCCAGACTGATCTTGCTCAGCTTGGGCATGATGCTGTCAACGGCCCAGAGAAAGCCAAACTGCACAAAGTTGCCAAAGATACCCGCCGCAATGGCAACACCAATCAGCGGCAGCACAATGTCCATAAAGGTCGAAAAAACACCAAACACCCCTTCTCCGGCGGAGGAAGAAAAGTCACGCCGCGTCGCCAGACTGGCCATGTCATCCATCAGGCCAACCAGCTTGGAGAAATTGCGGTCCCACGCAAACCAGAGATAAGCAATCACCGCAAACAGCGAGATGGTGGTCGTGACCTCGGTACTCTTGGCCACCTGCCCTTTCTCACGAGATTCACGTTCTCGTTTGGGGGTGGGAAGTTCGGTTTTTTCGCCAGCACTCTGCCCACTCATGGACGGACCTCAAGCTTTTGATCCTGATAGATGTCCTTGCCTTTTTCAAAGATCCCGAAGATCTCGTCCGTAAACAGCTTCAGCTCAATCTGGTGCTCAGCCGCTTCTGGCAGCAGGAATGACAGATAGAACGTCAGCAGAATGACGGCCACGCCACTCTTAATCGGCATGGCAAGAATGAACACCTGAATTTGCGGATCAAACCGGCTGATAATCGCCAGTGCAAACTCTGCAAGGAACATCAGGATCACCAATGGTGCAGCCATAACAAACATCAGGCGCATCGCATTGTCGAAGATCGACAGGATCAACTCCGGAAAATCCTCTGGCAGAACAGGGATAAACTCAGTCACCGGAAAGATCATGTAGGAGTTATAAACCAGTGTCAGAATGAAGAAGAACCCTGGCGTCAGGAAGAGATAGAGAATGAACGCACGCGAGAACAAATCCCCGACTGGCGAGCTCTCGTTCCCCAACATCGGATCAATACTGGAGGCAACCGCAGCACCGCGCTGGTTGTCAATCAATGTCCCGGCGGACTGGACAGCCCAAAGCAGACAAGAGATCGTATAGCCAATCAGAAACCCGATGGCATACTCCTTGAAAAAGTAGACAACAAACATCGATCCGGTTGGCGAAAATCCGTCCACGTACTGCAGGTTATAGGGGTACAGCGGGATCGCAATCACCATCACAACCACATTACGCGCCATGCGCGACATCAACGTGGCATTGAAGATCTGTGATGTGGCAAACACCGCAAAAATGCGCGGAAACGTCAGCAACAAAACAAGAAATGCATCACGATGGACTGTGGTGATCTCCGCAAGCAGGTTCATTGGCGTTACCTGACCAAGGTCGGGAAGTCATCAAACAAGGCCTGCGTAAAGCCAATGGTCTCCGAGCCAAGGAAGCTGGACATCATGAACAGCGTCAGCGCCACGGCGATCAGCTTGACCCCAAACTGGATTGTCTGCTCCTGCATCTGCGTCAAAGCCTGCAACAGCGACACTGCAAGGCCAACAAGCGAGGCAACAATGATTGGCGGCAAAGACAGCATCATCACAAGGATCATCGCCTCGGAAATGCGGTAGACGGCGTCTTCAGGGGACATAAGCTACTCCTCTCACATTTCCGGTTAAACGTAGGTCTTGATGAGACCGAGGATCAAACGCGACCACCCATCCACGGCCACAAACAGGAACAGTTTAAACGGCAGGGAAATCGTCAGCGGCGACACCATCATCATGCCCATGGCAAGCAGGATGTTGGAAACAACAAGGTCAATCGCAAGGAACGGCAGATACAGCAGGAACCCGATCTCAAACGCCTCACGTAACTGCGAAACGGTATAGGCCGGCAGCAGAATTGCGATGCTGTCCTCTGTCATGCTTGCGGAAATATCAGCAGGCCACAACTGACGGGACGCCTCAAGGAAGAACGCCTTTTCCTTGCTGTCCGCATGCTTGGCGAGAAAATCTTCAAGCGGCCCCTTAGCAGCAACAAAGGTAGTCTTCATCTCCTCCACCGTGGTGATGGAGAGGTTTCCTTGCTCTACGATCTCAAATGTCTGCAAAAAGACCGGCAGCATGATGTAGCCGGACAAAATGATAGCCAGCGCATTCAACGCCATATTAGGTGGAATCTGCTGCACGCCAAGCGCGTTACGCACCAGCAGCAGCACCACCGAAAGCTTGATAAAGGATGTGGCGACAATGGCCAGAAAAGGAACAAGGGCCACAACCACAAGCACTAATATGAGCGAGAATGGATCAGACGTCATCAGCAAATCTCAGATTGGGCACCTTTGGGCACCTCTGGTTATGTTAGGCTTTGGCGTGACCAAAAGCAGTTTTAAAGGCCGGTGCCCCGGTCAGTTTTGGAAATGCGCAGTGCGACCCGCTCATCAATCTGCACCAGATGCCCCTTGGCAATGCGCTTGCCCGCAGCTCGCACATAAACCGGTGTCTCTTCATTGAGCGCAGGCACATCAATGTTCACCAACGATCCCGCCGCCCAGCTTTCCAGCTCGGCAATAGAGATCTCGCGCTCATCAACTTCAAACCGCACCGGCACCGTCATCTGCGACAGATCAATGGAGCCGATCTCCTCAGCACCACTCGCCTGCTCTGCATTCGCTTCTTCGGTTAGCTCACTCATACCGTTCACACTCTCAATTCGTTCGCAGCCCCATCCCTGCTCAACCAGCACCAGATGATGCCGGCTCAGCGGCCCGTCCACGGTGATCCGTTGACCCAGCGCAGGTGCATCCAGCACCACCAGATCCCCAATACGCAGACTGGAAACCTCAGCGGTTGGTAACGGCGCTTCACACAGCGTCAGGCAGATGGAGGTGTTCAACTGTTCGCGCACGGCGCGCCATGCAGGCTGTGCGGTCAGCGGCAAATCTCCAAGAAAACCGGAGAGCGCGTCAGGCCGCACGCCAACTTTGGCCAGCACAGGAGCACCGCCAATTTCGCCATACCTGACAGTAAACCAGCTCAGTTGCTCCAGTTCATGCGCTGGCAACAAGGCAGATACAGCCTGCAGCGGCAGCTCGCTCTGGATCTTCGTAAAATCAGCGGGCAATTCATTGCGCAAGTTAGAAACAATGCCTTCAACCAGAGCATTGCGAAGTCCGTCTTCCAGCTCAAGAACATCCGCATAAGCGAGCGGCACATTCAGCTGTGCAGCAAACGGAAAGTCCTCAAGCACCAGCAGAGCTGTTGCACCAGATGCACTGCGCAGAATACAGCCCTGCGCAAAAGCGGAAGGCGCTTCACTCACCTGAAAGTTCAGCGTGTGCGTGCTCTCAACCGTAATGTCCTGCTCCGCGTAGCTCAAAGCTGCGTTCCAGTAGGCCAGCGGGTCAGTTTTGGATTGATAATTCAAGGATGTCATGAGCTGGTGCTGTTCCCCGCAAAGATGGAGGACAGACCTCCCATTGAAGACAAACCAGCATCAACACTTTCAATCTCCTGCTGTTCCAGTCGATCAAGAATGCGGATTTTCCGGTCAGGAAACCGCTGCTGCAAGGTGCTCATAAGCCCCTGCGCTGCTGCCTGAACTTCACCAGCGACCCGGTCACCACTCACACGCTCCAGCACAACAGCCAGACCGCCTTGTGTTGTCATAACTTTCAGTCCCGCAAGGCCAAACCGGTTGGCATCAAGGGTCAGACTCAAGACGCGCCCATCGCTTTTGTCTGCCATGGCCTCTGTGCGCATAGCCTGTTCAATCTGGTTCGCAATCGCGCTCATCGCCTTATCGACACGTGCTTCAGTACTCGCCTGACGCACGGAGCTGAACAGCTCGGACGGATTGGAAACGGAAATACTGCGGGCTTCAGCGGGATCAGACGCGGCCAGCAACCGGGCATGGCTCAAGTCAAGCGGGTCAGTCTGCCCCTGCTCGGATCCTTCGCCCTCCTCCAGAAAAGCACCCTTTCCATGAACCGGAACAGACTTGCCTTCAGCGCTGCGCAATTGTTCCTGAAACAAGCTGACATCCTGCCGGTTCAACCCCTCGGAAAATTTGTTGCCCTGCTGCTTGCCAGACGTTTTGCCATGCTCACGAGGTTGCTTACCACGTATATTTTCAAGATTTTGCTGCTGCTCAAGTGGCTGCGAACCCTGAGAAACTTTCATAATTCCACTTGCCTTCGCCCGGAAAACTGCTCCTCGATCTCCTGCTCCTCCGCAGCCTCCATTAAGGCATTAGTCTCAACCCGAAGATCATCCGCAACCTTTCCATACTTATCTTTGATGCGAAGTGCTTTTTGATACTCAAGGCGGGCAGCATCCGCATTTTTAAGCGCACGATCATAAACATAGGCCGCGCGTTCCGCTGCGTCCTCCAGCTTTTTGACCGCGCTTTCAAGGATCTGTGCCTGCTCTTTCACTTTATCGAGATCATCCGTTGAAATGACCTTCTTGATGATCTCCAGATAAAGCGCATCCTGCTTGGCTGGCAGCGCGGAACGTTCATCTGCCGCAACTTGCCGCTTGTGCTCCAACTGCTCTTTGGCACGCCGAACTTTCTCCAGCTCAGCATTGAGCGTCCTTTGAGCTTTCTGCTCCTTAAGTGTTTTGACGAGATGAAGTTTTTTGATTTGGTTGATCACGCAACAGTGCTCTTCAATTTGCTCAAGGCCTCATCAAAGCCATTGAACTCATCAGTACGCTGCTGCAGAAATTCTTTGATCGGCTTGTTCTTAGCAATTGCCAGATCAGCCTCAGCATCAGCCCCCTTCTGGTACTCACCAATCTGCACCAGAAGCTCAACCTCTTCATACTTCGCCAGCAACGAGTTCACCTTGCCAGACATCTCGCGATGTTCAGGCGTGGTAACCGCTGTCATCACGCGGCTCTTGGAATTCAGAATATCAATGGCAGGATAATGGTTGCCCGCTGCCAACTTGCGCGACAGCACAATATGCCCATCCAGAATGGAGCGGGTCTCATCCGAAACCGGCTCGTTCATATCATCGCCCTCCATCAGCACCGTATAGAACGCAGTGATCGAGCCCTTATCATTCATCCCTGCACGCTCCATCAGGCGCGGCAGCGTGGCAAAAACAGAAGGCGGGAAACCACGACGGGTCGGCGGCTCACCAACAGCGAGGCCAATCTCACGCTGTGCACGCGCAAAGCGGGTCACGGAATCCATCAGCAACAGCACGCGCTTCCCCTGATCGCGGAAGTACTCTGCAATCGAGGTTGCAACAAACGCCGCTTTCGAACGTTCCAGGGAACTCTTGTCAGAAGTGGCAACAACCACAACGGACTTCTTCATCCCCTCAGGACCAAGATCATGCTCGATGAACTCGCGTACCTCTCGGCCACGTTCACCAATCAGCGCCAGCACGGTCACATCAACAGCAGCACCCTTCACCAACATCGCCATCAACGTGGACTTACCACCACCAGCAGACGCAAAAATGCCCATACGCTGGCCTTCGCCGGTGGTCAGCATGCCATCAATAGCACGCACCCCCATTGGCAGTGGCTTGTCAATAATCCGGCGCTGCATAGGATCCGGCGGTTCCTGGTTGACCGGATAATGCGTTGCAGGCGTAAACTCCCGGTCCAGCCCATCAATAAAGTTGCCCATGCCATCTAAAACCCGGCCAAGCAACCCATCACCAACAGGAACAGATTGCACATGCCCCGTCGGACGAACTTCGGTGTCCGGCCCTACGCCATAAAGCTCGCCAATGGGAGACAGCAGCGCTTCATCATCATGAAACCCAACCACTTCTGCCATAAGTTTGCGGCCTGTTGAGCGCGTGTAAAGCTCAGCAATTTCGCCAATTTCCACCTTTGGCACCACTGCATGGATGAGTGTACCCACCACTTTGCGGACACGGCCTGTCAGCGGATAAGGATCAGCATCCGTGGCAGCTTTGACAAGCGTACGACCAAGCCGCGGCACTCCGGATCCAATCTGGTTGCGACGGTCCTCAACATGCTCAGCAGGTTCAATGAGAGATGTCATTACACCTCCGACAATCGCTTGGAGGATGCTTGAGCAGATGAAGTACGACGCAGGATCTCTTCAATTTCCTCCAGCCGAACCTGCAAGTTGCCATCAACGCGGCCAACAGGTGCGTCCAGTACAATGTGAGCCCCCTGCAAATCGCCATCCTCGACAATCTCAAGAAACTCGACCTGCTTGAAACCATCAGTGATCGCACCGCTCATGGCCATTGCTTGGGAGTACATTTCCGGTGCAACATGCAACCGCACGCGCTTTTCAGCTCGCAATGATTTCAGCATACTGCGGGCCATCAGGCGAACGCGCTCAGCATCATCAAACTCATCCAGCAAACGACGCAGCAGCGTGATGGTCACCGTAACAACATCATGCTCCACGTCACGCAAGCGCGTGTCGAGCATTTCTTGCTCACCAAGGATGCGTTCACAGGCTTCAGATTGCGCTTTACGCACACCATCTTCATAGCCCTGCATTTGCTGTTCTTCATAAACGCGCGTCGCATCCTGCAGAATTTCCTCTGCCTTGCACTGCGCATTTGCAATGATCTGGTCAGCTGTTTCAACGGAAGCAAATTCAGCTTCCTTGATGATGTGCGTGCCTGGCGTCAGGTTTGCGCCCAGCTCTTTCAGTCTATAAATGCTCGCCATTGTGGCAATCTCCGACGCAAATACTGGACAAAATGCTCTTGCTGCTCTGCTCGCATCACCTGCAAACGAGCGCTAAGTTTTTCGTTGAGTTCATTGGAAAAGCGAAGACGAACAAGCGGCTCAAGTTTCGCATCAACAGCACTGACGAAAGCCAGAATGCCCTCGGCACCAACAAGTGTCAGCGCCTGCAAAGCTTCTTCATCACTTCCGCGGCATAGAAGATCGAATGCCTCATCATTCTCGCTTTCATAGCCAAGCGAGCTGAAGAAGAACGCCACATCGCGAATGGCGATATCAAAGACCTCTTCACCAAACAGAGCTTCCATACGCTGGCAATCATTCTTCAGCACAAGGCGCCCGATCATTTCATGAAGTCTGGCAATTGCGATGATGCGCATAACGCCGCCAAAGTCTTCAGCACCCAAACTGCACAACATCAGTGCAAGCCGGGCCTGCTCTGAGACTGCCAGAGTTGGCGTGACCGCCACATCAGCAGCAAGCGCAGTAAGCCCAAGCTTTTGCGAGACATGCGTGTTCAAAGGCCTCTGAAAATCTTCCTGCCCAGCCAGACCACGCAGCACGCTCAACTCAACACCGGAAGCGACCAGATGATCATCATGCGCAAAGGAAAGAGGGTTCAGTAAAGATACAGCAAATCTGGCCTGAAGCGACCAGACTGCGGAGTGATGTGGAGTACCTGTCATCATGCAAACCCCTGCTACTAAGCAAGTTCTTCAGGCAGAAGCTCGTTGTCGTCTCCACCCTTGGCTTTTTTGCCGCCGGAGCTGATCTGCTTGAACAGCAAATAGCCAACGCCACCAATCAACAGCAGCAGCACGACGCCTACAGCGCCAAGGATCTGCCAGAACATACCAGCGTCATCGCGTGCAATGCGCAAGCCCGGGAACACGGCCTCATACTCTTGCGCTGAGCGCTGTGAGATTGGTTTCAGCTCACGTGCTGGAACAAGCGCAACAGAAACGCTGGCATATTCAACACCCTCAATCGCATTACTGACCAAACGCTTGATCTGAGGGATCAGAAATTCAATATCAAACTCTGGGCGATGCTTGATGAAGATCGCGGCAGAAGAAGGCTTCACCTCTTCGCCAAGATCCGCCTTTTCCGGCAAAACGATGTGAACGCGAGCAGAAACAATACCATCGATCTCGGTAATGGTCTCAGCCACTTCCTCACTCAACGCGTAGATAAAGCGAATACGCTCTTCAAATGGCGAGGAAATAATGCCAGATTTCTGGAAGACCTGACCGAGCGTGTCACGCGTACGTTTCGGCAAGCCATTCGCATTCAAAATAGTGACGGCACGCTGAATATCGTCGTCATCCACCTGCAAGGTGACAAGACCATCTCCCAGACCAACTTTCTGAGCAGACACACCATTTTCCAGCAACAGGCTGAGCATGGTGTTTGCCTCCTGCTCAGAAAGGTTGGTGTAAAGATCTGTGTTGCAGGCGGCCAAACCAATCACCATGCCCACAATTGTAATAAAACGCCGAATATTCATTTAGACTTTCACTATACCTACTGAATGCGCAGTCTTAATCAACGCATCAAAGCGTCCAAGCCTTGCGTGGTTTTGCCTGCAATTTTCGAGCTTACATCAACCAGCAAAGAGTAGTTCGCCACTTCGATCTGCATATTGATCAGCTTGTCAAACTGACTAAGTTGGCCACCTTCAGAAATTGCATTGATGTTGGAACTGGTCTCGGCAAAAACACCCCTGACCTTGGCCAACCCGTCAATAACGAAGTTACTGTCCGTCGGATTGACGGAAGCGATTTGTGTTGGTGCTGAAACAGCTGCCACGTTCTGGGCAGCATTAACTTGCTCCACTCCGCCAATGACCACATTGCCATTTACGATTTGCCCGGCTACAGGCGGCTGTACGCCCCCGGCAGCATTGAGTGCTGTCTGGAACTGGTCCTCAAGACCGGTAACATCGCCTGTTGAACCACCAGTTGACGGGGCTCCGCCCTGCAACGCCTGCTGCAGTTGAGAGGTGAGTGCGCTGTCCAATACTGTTGCCATGAATGCTCCTCACGTATTACTGAAACTAAGGTAAACTGAGCCGGACGCCCCTTAACGGGACATCATCGCGCTTACTGGACTGGCGAGTTCGTCTCTGGAGGACAGAGCCTGCGCAGCAATTTCCGCGCACGGCGTACCAGCTGCCATCTCACAAACTTCGCTCAGGATTTCGCAGGCCGTATCAATCTCGCCCTTACGCAGCAGCGCCAGCCCGCGATACGTCTGGATGGTATCTGTCGGCGGTGCGTTTTCCAGACAGAGCAAGGCTTCATCCACATTGCCGCGCGTCATTGCAGCAAGGCTTCGCCCCAAAGGACCTGCCTCCTGATCCGGTCGCATCACCTGGAATGCTTTGAAGATGGAGTCAGCATGTTCTGCAAGACCATAGGAGACAGCAATAAAACCAAGCTCCGCGAGCACCTTTACGGTTTCACTATCAAAATCTTCTGCGTTCATTCCACCCTCACTCCAAAGCTTGCATGCGACCTGCTACATTCAAAGAGCAAGCCGCATACGAATTCTTGTTGTCAATTGATCGAATAGATTTCGCTATTCAAACCTAACGATTATTGAAGAGAAGCATCCCGCTTTGGCGGAACTGGTGGAATGTCACCAGCTGCTGGCTTGGGCAATGGAGCCGGTCTTCCGTCCCTCGTTAGATTTCCGTAGATCGCCTGATCATCACCAAGAAGCACATCAGAATACTCACTGCTGTTCTCTACAGCACTCTCCACCCCTGAATTTACGTAGAGCGGTTCATTGTTCACAGTGCTCACCTTCTCTCCCCAGCGAGAATCTGCCTGAGACAGATCTATAGTCGCGTAAGTCTCATCAAGCAGGAAACTGCCCGGCTCCACCAACGGTCCAGTGTTGAAGTTTAGCCTGTTGTATGGATTTTCATTCTCGATGGCCTGACGATCGATATCAGCCAAAACGCCCGCAGCTTCCCTACGCTCATTTGCTGCGGCTTCTCGCAACTGATTTGGCGTGTAATGCCTAAGGATCGGCGCGCCTTCTTTGTCACCACCACGCTTATTAACCGCGGCATACTGCTGATCCCCAAGCTCTGGCTTATTCAGATCGCCTTCAAAGCGAACAGTTGCATACTCTTCTTCGTCAGGCACACCTTCCCCGCCAAGCAAGCTATATCCGTCACCCGACACATCAGAGTAAGCTGAGCCGTAAAGTAAGTTAGGCAGAACAACAGCGCCATCCCGATCAATGAAGCGACCACCGCCAGGATTGACTGAGATTTCATCGTACACACTGGCATCCGACAAAGCCTCGCTAACCAACGTATTGATCGTCGTGCTCAATTCTTGCAGTGCTCCAAAACGCACGTCATTGCTGTGATATGTTGGCTTGCTTTGAACCTTGTCAAAGGCCGCGGTCAGAATATCGCCTGTCTTCGCCTGATGGTTTTGAAGCCCACCTTTTTCTAAACCTGCAGAGATCTCATTCTTTGCCAACTGCGTGAAGACATGCCAGTTGTTCAGCTTTTTGTCGTGGGTTTGCAAAGCATTCCCAAACAGTTTGCCACCAGTCAGCTTGGCCAAACTTGCTTTGGAAACCTTACTACTTCCGTCTTTTGTCTCTGCGCTGTAGATGGTTTCACCATCTCTGACGTCACCACCAGTAACACGAACCTGCGCATTGTCTTTGACAAAGTCCTTGTTTGCTTGATGGTCTATCTGCGCCAAAACATCAGATAATTGACTACTACTGGAGAAGCTAACTCCGGTCATTATTGCCTCCGCATTCCATAAGCCTCGAACGGCTCGTTACCTGTAAATTCTTGAGTTTAGAATGCACGTTTGAGACATACTGCTGAGTGCCGTTGGTCACAGCCAACGATGTTTCCTGCAGAAAAAACATCAAAACACGACTTGGTTATTCCTCGTTATCTCAATAACTTAGCGTTAAGTGTCAAACAGCACAAAGGCCGATCCATTCAGAACCGGCCTCTCAGAACTAGATGACGTATGAAGGGTAGGAGCTAAGCAACCGCCATCTGACGGGCAATTGCTCTCATCTCAAGCTCTTCCCAGACCCGCATTTGCCCATTAAAGCTGCGCATCTGATCGTTAGAGGCCGAGATACTCTCCCTATCTGCAGATCCGAACGTTTTGATCATAATTTCAGCCAGAACCTCATCAGAAGTTTCGTCCTGAACGCAGCCACTGGTCCGCACGAGGTACGCCAACCCAAGCTCAATCTTCTCCTCCGCGTCATCAAATATCTTCGCTGCGATGGAAAAGACCGGAGCTGATGGAAGTACGTCCATGACGATGGCATTAATGCGTGTGAGTTCACCAAAACTCAAAGCAGCTTCTGAAGGCCCTCTATCACCAAACGCCTGCTGAATGATCGCCATCATGTACTCAAACACATCGCAGTCATGCGCTTTGATCTGGTTTTCAATCAGGACTTCAAAATCATACCAGGTCCCGGCATCTTCAACATCATGCACTTGCTGCTCGAATGCCTCTGCTTTTGCAGTCAAAAACCTGCCTCTGACGCCAAGCTTTCCTACCATTTTCCAGAGAGGCTGAGAGAGACTGAAAGCACGCGGCTTCACCAGCTTGGTTTGAAAGACAAGCTCATCTTCAGTTCGCCCCCGTGCCTTTTTCAGCGGAGGAATAACAAGATCAGACTTTCGAATTTTCAGATCATGTTCACTACTGAGAAGTGCATTCAGCAGATCGTTAAGTGTTGGCCTTGAAGGAAGAACAAGGTCAATCATAAAGCATCATTCCAGTTTTGTTGTTATTGTGTTGGCGCAGCTGAAGCACTGCGAACCGTGCGAATTGCATGTGAGTTTTTCGTCTGGTAATCCCGATCAAACGACAGCACTTTAATCCGGCGCTCTGCGACTTTGGCTTCCTGTACTTCGCGTTCAACGGCATCATCTTCAACACCAGCAAACGCATCCTCAACACGAATTTCGTGCCCGCCTTCATCGGCAACGTCGCTCTCTTCACCAACCGGTGTAATCTTGGCAGCCTTGGTCTTCAGCTTGTCGCGGCTATAGGCTTTCTCGCGCACAGCTTCATCCTCATCAGGTCCACCCGTCTCCACTTCCCCCTTCTCATCAAGCAACTCACGCGATTGCTGGAGGGATAGTTCAGTGGCTGAAGCCTCATTCATGCTGTTGAAGCTGGACTCAAACGCAGGCTGATCATCATGCGGCGCCTCTGCAGGCGGCTGAACACCTTCCGTTGGACAAACACCTTCTCCGTGATGAGGGATGTCGCCATGCGGGCCGTCGTTACTATTCGTCGGCGATGAAGGCTGTTGCTCCAGATAATCGTCCAGATTACGCCGCCCCAACCCGGCATAAGAAAATCGGAAGTCATCATCACTGACATATCGCATCTGATTACCCGCCAGTTGAAAGCCGAGAGACGACATCAGCAACGCGCTGGAAACACCAACGGTCGCCTTTGGCTCTTCCTTGAAGTTCTCGGGCAGAACAGTCACAGCGCCTTGGTTCTTCAAATAGGAACTCAGTGTCTTGAGGGAGGAGAATTTCAACCCCTTTGGATTGTTCTTCTCTTCCTCATAAACAAACTGGGAGATATAGCTGATGGCCTCATCAAACAGGTCCTGACGTTGATCCACGGAATCTTCATAGAGGCCCTGCGCAGCCTCATTCCTCAACAACTGATAAAACACATTCCAGTTGGAGACCTTCTGCTCTGGTCGATCTGCTTTATGCTGAAGGAAGCGGGTGTGGCGTGTCACAGCGCGGCAAAGTCCAAGCACTTTTTCACTAAGCCCGTCCCCGTTTTCACGAGAGACTGTGGCCTTGTAAAGCACCTCACCATTTTTGCTCGCACTTCGGGTCAGGCTCACACGGGCATCCTGAACCGACTTACCCGAAATAGCAGCCTCAAGGCGTGCGACCACATTGGTGTAACGATCATTTTGAGAAAAGAGGATTTCAGTCATTGTGGCCCGCCAGATACCGACAGCCGCCAAACCACCCTCCTCAGGATCAGTCACAGGATACTGTCTTAAATTTTTGGAGAAAGAAACGCTTAAGCCCCATGGAAGGAGCTAGGATTTTTAGAGGCTTATCAGAGAGGCTGGTTCAAACAGGTCATGCTCATCGTCGTCAGCTGCACTTTCAGCCAACCCGCCCATTTCACGAACAATCTTCAGCCAGCCAGCCGAAACATCAGCAAATGCCAACACAAACTTGGCAAGTTTTTGAGCATCCCAGGCAACAGCACGAAGGTCATTATGCATGACCAGCGCATCGTTTTCGATCAGTACCAGACGCATACCGCCAGACTGGAAGCTTTGCGTGTTGTAAACGAGAACCAGCTCCAGGATCCGGTCTCTTTGCACCGCCGTCAGCTCACACAAACGCGCAGAAACACAGATACGATCACTGTCTGTAACCAGCTTGAACTTTAGAGAAAATGCATCCAGGTCAACAACACGAATAGATGGATCCTGTTCATCTTCTTGTGGTTTCACGCCTAATATCTGGCATGCATCATTGAGCAATTTATCGAGCATTGGGGTACTCCGCTTCCTTACTTTCTTGCAGACAACACTGCCAGAAAACGAAGAAACACAAAGTGCTAAACGATACAGTTTGAATAAGATGCAATCTCAATCGGCATTATTTTTCATTTATTATTCAAAAGCCTAGCAGATACAGAAAGAATGAATTTCTCTCACCATCCTACAACTTGAAAAAGAAATCCCCCAGAACACCGAAACATTCCAGGGGACACATCTGTCAGTTCAAAGCAGCTTAGAAAGAAGACAGTTCACGGCGCAGTTTTTGCGTAATGTTCTGCAGTTCGGACTGCTTGCGAACAACACGCGGTGTAATCATCACCAACAGCTCAGTTCGCTTTGTGTCATTCGTTGTATTGTCCTTAAAGAGCTCGCCAAACACCGGGATCTTGCGCAGGATCGGCACACCAGACTCACCCTTTTCTTTGCGCTCCTGAATAAGGCCGCCCAGCAAAATGGTCCGTCCGGATTCAACAACGATATCCGAGTTGATGGCTCTCGTTGTGATTGTTGGCGTCAATGCGTCATCAGTTTTACTTTGCACCACATTACTCACCTCCTGCTGGATCTGCAGCAGAACGGAGTTATTAGACCGGATATTCGGCTCAACCTGCAAAACAATACCAGTATCTTTCACCTCGACTTCATTGGACACAGTCACATTACCATTGTTATTCGAAGACTGGCGGCGAGACGCAAACGGCACTTGATCACCGATCACGAGGCGTGCTTTACGACCATCCAGAACTGTCAGATATGGAGAAGAAATTACCTTCACCTTGGTGATGTTCTGAAGCGCTTTCAACACCACATCAACACCAACAGTATTGAGGGAAAGCGCACCACCCGCGGCTTTAGCAGGACGAGAGGCACCCTCAGCAACGGCTCCAACACCACCCGCAAAATTACCCTTACTCAGGTACCACTGGACACCATAGGAAAGGTTGTCATTAATGTTCACCTCAGCAATTGTCGCCTCAATCACCACCTGAGAAAGCGGCAGATCAAGTGCTTGCACGACATCGCGGATATGTTTGAATTCTTTATAGGTTGAGTTCACCAGCAACGCATTGTTCCGGCTATCAGCAACGATGCCTACTTTCTTGGCAACGGCGACTTTGGCACCGCGCGTCTCAGCAATATCGTCAAACAACTTATTCGCGTTGTTAAAGCGGTTGTTGATTGAATCACCACCTGGATTTACGGAAACACCAGTAGCAGAAACCGGGAACTTGCGGGCAGAAGAGCCATTATTCTGAGCAGCTTGCTTCTGTTCATTGACTGGTGGAGCAACAGAACCGCTGCCCCCTTCACCCGCAAGGATCTGCGTGAGCTGCGTTGCAATTTCATTTGCGGGCAAATACTTCAGCGAGATGATCCGCACCTTAGGCGTATCCAGAAGATTATAATCCACTTCCTTCGTAATCCGGCGCACACGCTGCAACATCTCGCGGCTCTGCACAGCCACAAGCAAAGACTGCTGCGCCTCAAGCGGAATAACGGTCAGCGGCGAATTGACCTGGTTTGGATAAAGCTGCTGGAACAGTGTGGTGATCTGCTTGGCAACCTGACTTGCTGAGCTTTGCTGCAGGCGCAACACAGACACAATCGTTTTGTCATTATCGCGATTGTAAAGGCTGTTCACCAACTCTTCAGCCGCACCAATATCTTCTGGTCGCGCCCGAACCGCAATCTTGTTCGATCCCTCAACCGCAACAGCAGAAGCACCAGCTGGTAGGATAGCCTGCAAAACCTTCGCCGCATCACCAGGGGAAGCTGAGCGAACAGGCAAGATCCGAAGCTTCAGATCGCCCGCAGATCCAACACCAGAAAACTGCTCAATCGCCTGAATGGTTTCAGGACGGCCAATGTGGAAGATCTGGTCAATGAGCTTCAGAATATAGCCATTGCGACCCAGAAGCACACGAACCAATGATAGCATCTGGTCTTTGGCAATTGGTTTTTCCGTCTGGAACGTGACAGCGCCTTCCAACGGCTCATCAATCACATAGTTGACCTGCAAAATCCCACCCAGCGTTTGTTGAATGAAATATTCCAGAGTTTCACCACGGAAGTTCAGGCGCACCACATCGGAGGTTGCCTTGGCATCACTGGATTGCGCAACGCGGATTTCCTGCCGGTTGGCGTTATTCAGCCGGGAATCTGACAGCAAAACCTTAGCTTCTTCATCATTGAAGTAGAAAGCCGCGCCGGGTCTGCCTTTTTCCGCATTTTCACTATTCACCCAACGGGTGTTGATCGCACGGCCCAACACGCCACGCGTATTGGATGCCAATCTTGGTTGACCTGAAAGGGCAAGATGGTTTTCGCGCTGGTTCTCTTCTGAAAAGAACCGCTGAAGCTGGTCAGACAACCCCGCTGGCGGGGCTGTATTGTCCCATTCCTGATCAGCTGGCTGGGTTGTAGTACACCCCAACAGGATCAAAGAAATAGAAAGTACCCCTGCTGTCTTGCGCAGCATTGAACTTAGTTTAGCACCAATCATTTCAAACCTATGCGTTCAGCACAAGCGCCCAACACGATCCCCGGGGCTAAACGAACCCGGGGCTATCGCACTTGTGCTGCCCGAACTTTATTCGATTACGTTAAACGCGGCCGTTATCTAAAAGCAGCTGAAGTCTGCCGGTCGTATCCGAAGTGTCCTGACCAGTAACGGACTGCTCCGCCACAGAAAGTGATTTGGAGATTGAGCTGGACACAAAACCGACCAGACGCAGGGCATACTCAGCTTGGAGAAGCGTCATCAAAGCCTTCTCATCCTTTACACGATCCTCAGCAAACACACGCACTTCCTCGCGCAGTTCTTCAATAATGGTGTGACGCTCATCAAACTCAGGCTTAGTCCCGTTCAGCTTGCTGGCAGCATCCGACAAAGCACCTTCCAGCGTAGACTGGCCGTGTTCGTCCATCTCACCAGTCTTCGGCGCACCAGCCATTTCCTCAAGCGCAGTACGCAGCAAAGATTGCACCGCATCACTTTCACTCAGGTCTTCAAGTTTGACGTCCAGCTGCTGGACGGTATCAGCAAGCGCAGTCTCTACCTCACTGATCGAGGTATTGATCTGAGCAATCTCACCATTCAGGCGGGCAACTTCCTTAGGATCCTGAACGAGTTCGCTATCTGGATCATCTGGATCGCTTGGCACAGTTGCTGGAAGATTTGCCAGTTCATCTTGCTTGGAGGTAAGGCTGGTCTGCAAATCAGACAACTGGCCTTCCTGTTCCTGCTGCTGCAAGTCCAAAGCCTCAATGTCAGCTGCAATATCTTCCTGCAAAGCAAGCGCCTGTAGCAGCTCAGAGCGTGCAGAACGCACTTTTTCAGACTGTCCGATAAGATTTTGCTCTTTCAGCGAGGTTTGGATTTCCTCAAACCGGGCAACAACCTGCCCGACCATCACTTCCAGATTTCCGCTGTCTGGCGGTGGCTGCAAACCGAACGCTGCCGACACCCCGACTGAGAGGAGCTGACTGGCAGACGGAATAGACTCAACACTCTTGTTCGCGGCCGGGCGAACAATCTGTGCACTGTTATCAATGGCATTGGATACAGATGAAGAACCAATTGGCGTAACTGCAGTCATCTCAGACTCCTTGAATTATCTCTCCCTATATCTCGCAGATAACCCAGAGGTCGTGTTGTGCCTTAAAACACAGAACCCGCCCTCTTATGGACATTATCGGGACAATTACGGAGTGAAAAAATCGTTACTTCCATGTGTGTGCTGAACGTACAACACCTGCGACATCCTTCTGATCAAAAACGAAGAATGAGATCAGTGCCAAACAAACTGTAGGATTGACAACTAAAGACCGCCTTAGGAAGAACTGTCGTCCCCAGAGCCAGCAGTCCGCTTCGCAAGGGCCGCCTTGAGGGCAGATAGGACACCGTCTGTGAGAAGCATGAAAGCATAAGCATAACCAGGCCGCCGCTTATGCTCATTCAACCGAGGAAGCTGCGTATAAAGGCGTTGCAGTAAATGATACCGATTCTCGATCTTCGCAATCAACTCATGCAAATCGACAGGCGAGTAAGAGGCCACCTCAAAGGTTGTTAGCCCGATGCGGTTCTCGTCAGAAAACGTCAGGCTCGGCTTCTCGTAGGCAAACCAGCGAGACAGATCAAACTGCGCACTGTATTTGAGATACAGATGATCAGCTTCCTTCAGGCGATTGACCGTCCGGGTCGCCCGCTGTTCATACTCAAAGCGATGGTCTTGAGAGAGTACTCTGGTCCGCGCCAGTTCGGTCCCATACTGCAACGCAATCTGGCGATCCACTGACATCCT
>NZ_LCWX01000166.1:18095-58153 GCF_001431305.1 Pseudovibrio sp. POLY-S9 | reverse complement strand
GCCAGCACCAAGCGGTCTGACGCTCTCGACCTTCCGCGCAGATGTGAGCAAGCCAGCCGTAAACGACAGCTCGCGATACAAAATCCCTATATCACCGGAAATCTTGGAGAATTTCTCCACCTGCGTCGAACCAGCAAGCTCAACAACTCCGTTCTCATCCTCACCCAGATCATAGGGCAGATGTAGATAACCGGAAGTCGCAATCATGACACATCACGGTCTCGTGCAGCAGATTTTTTCTGCGCCTCTAATGCAAACGCAAGCCGCTTGGAATATTCGATGAGCTCAGGAACAGGCCGCACCTTCATCAGCTGATAAAAGCGCACCAGTTCCACAGTCGCCTCATCCAGCTCTCGTGACCACAAACAATGCTCAGCAAACCTGAGGGCGACTGCTGGATGCGCCTCATCAAGCAGCTTTGCTTTGCGAAGCGATCTCTTGACGTCCCCCCCGCCAAGTGGCCAGTCTGCATGGCTCAACGCCAACCCAAGCCAATACTCAACATTGTTTGGATTAAGCAGACAGAGAACTTCAAATTGCTCCTTTGCAGATGCTTTTTGCTGCAGGTGCAGCGCCTGATAGGCAAACTGATAAAGAACCTTCTCCAGCTTACCATCAGCCTTCAAAACAGCAGACAGCCCCTGCCGGGATTTAATAGCCTCAAGAACGGCCTGCGCACTTACATCCCCACCACCGAGTGCACGAAAAACAGCATCAAGATTGACATCTACCTCTCCCGATTGATCTTCGGAGGCCGCAGAAGCCGGAGTATTATCTGTAACAGGTGCGAGTGGCATCGTTTATCCCCGGCCTCAAAATCCAGTAAGTGTAGTTAGTTGAACTCAGGCGTTGTTCAGCCCGGTCAACAGCTTTTGAGCCGCCTGATGAATCTCAGCATCCTTGCGGTCCTTGGCATATGTCAAAGTGTCTTCAAGGTCCTCCTTAGCCTCGGTAATGTGACCCAAAGCAAGACAAGCAACACCAGAGAAGTAGTATGGACGCGGGTTGGTCGGGTCGAGCACCATTGCAGCGGAAGCTGCCTGCACAGCAAGCGTGTACTGCTGCAACTGCACTGCACAATTCGCTAGCCCAAGCTGCACATCCACATTGATCGGCTCAAGCAGAACAAGCCCAGTGTAGATCTCCAGCGCCTTCTCAGTCCGCCCTGTATCCATCAAGCCCTTGGCCATCACCAGACCCGGATTGATGTCATCTTTCGTAAGCCCCAGACTACGGCCAATTGCACCTTTTGCGATTGCCTTGATGTCTTGTTCTGGAGAGTTGCCCAGTTCTGAAACGAGCTCAGTCATATCGTGCCTCTTTACGGCTTAAGAAAATAAGAAAGTTTGGGAGCGGCAGCGCAGCATTAAAGGTGAAACACCATGGCACCATCCAGCTCATCAGAAAGAGAGGTTTGCGCAGCACCCAGCAACGGATTGCTCTGATAACCACTTGGGTCCGCTGAAACCAGCGGCTGATAAAGGCTCACAACAGACAAGAGCTCCTCAACCAGTCCGGTCAGTTTCTCCAGTTCTGTGTACCCGCGAAAGCTCACCGAAAGCACAAGCTCTTCTGCACCATCATCAGCCTTGCGTAAAACCGCCAAAGTTCTGAACTGCGACAGGCAGGCCAGATTTAAATGCAGGATATCTTCAATCTGTCGGCCTCTGGTTCCCACCGTTTCACTCAGTGAGCCAATAACCGTCGTGACTTCAATACCACCCCCATCAAGGGCATCAGAAAACACGAGTTGAACACCATCAACATTCATCGAAGCGGTGTTCTGCTCGGAGAAAATCGGTGCACCTAATCCCAGCTTTCGCCAGAGTTTATCCAGGCACCCTGAAAAGTTTAAGGAGAACACGAGAAATCCTCTCTGACATGCGCAAGATCAGCAATCAGTCGCCAAACGCGAAAAAACAGGTGTGCATTGAGGGTAATAAACGCACACCTGCTTTTGTGGCTTAACCGCGAGTAATCGCAGCCGCCCGTTCGTTTTCGATTTCGCGAGATTCTTTCAGGAACTGAATGATCGCACGGATGATATCGTCCAAAGCTTTCTGGATGGATTCAGCCTGATCATTCTCCTTGCGAACCTCTTCAGCAGCTGCTGCCAGCTCCTGAGAAATCGCTTCATCTTCTTTTGCATTTGCCTGAGTGAACGCACTCGCACCTTGCGATGCCGTATTACCCAATGTGTTAGCAACACCGCCAAGCGTCGCAATGGATTGGGAACGAGACCCGGCAGCACTTGCAGCCGCATCAAAGCCCTTTGCCTGAGATCGGAAATCACTTGCACGCTGTGAGTAAAAGTCACCTAACTTACCACCCTTGCCAGGGGCGACATCAGAAGCTAAAGCATCACTCTTGCTAGCCTGAGAGTTTGCATTCGCAGAATTCTTCGCAGCACCCAGACCTTTCGCAGCACCGCCGATTGCAACAGCTGACATCACGATTGAGACAAGGGAAGAAACGACTGTCACAACAAGACTGATAATCGCACCCGTACGTGTCTCTTCGGCAGCATCACGGCTTTTCCCAGCCTGCGCATGCATTGCTGTCTTCACTGTCTCACGTGCAATCAAACGAGTTTCAAGCTCATTATTGCGTTGGTTGACTGCAGACTTAAACAGCGCCTGTGCAATCAAACGAGATAAGTTTCCGGTACTGTCAATCTTATCGAAAGATCCGATTGCAACTGTTGCTGCTTCTAGACGACCCAGAACTTCATCCGTTGTCGTCTGGTCATATTCCGCGCTTGCAGCAAACTGCGGTAAAGACACGAGAGACAGAAATGTTCCGTGATGCTCTGGTGGCAGTGTCGCCAGACGAGCTTCTACACTTTGCTGAAATGCGGTTGCCCGCTCCTCAGAAACAGCAAGTTTGCCATCCTGAAAAAAGCTAGGGGGCAAATATTCGCGATTGTAATTAGTACCTGCAATTGCTGACATAAATACCTCCTATCAACCCGCAAACTTCGTTTTGCTCAGTGTATCTGCACGCTCATTCATAGAGCTCACAGTACCGTCCAAAGCATCCGCAAACTGCTCACCAGCCTTAGTCAAGATTGACAACAACTGGTCAATGATCTGGCCTAGCAACTGAATGAACGCATCAAGATCCGTAGCATCGGCCTGCAAATCTTTAGACTGAGCAACATCTTGACTCGCACTGTAAGAAACCCCAGCTGCAGCTAGTCCACCAGCAGTGCTTCCAATTTGGATAATCGCGGAAGTGATAGAAGATATCGCTGCGATCATCGCCCCAACGCTGCCAGCCTGAGCTCCCGGAATAAAGAAAGAAATAACAGCCATACCAATACCGACGATAGCCATAAACATTTTAGATGCTATATCTAACCCCATGATGGTTTTTTCATCAGCCCCAGCTGCAGTAGCTATGTATGAAACAATACCTTGACCCTTAGCAGCCTGCATGGTGGCATCAATAGCCATTACCAACTGTATTGCCCCAGTGGCAAGCATCATCATTCCAACAGCCTGTGTCGCTCCAGTTGGAAGCGCCATCAAAATAGCACCAGCAATAATCGAAATCGCAGCCCCAATCCACTGGAACGCTAGAGAAATTTTTTGCCAGATACTCAGACCTTTTTGCTTTTCCTTTGCTTCTTCCTCCTTGCGAACAGCTTCTTCCTGCTTGATCGCTTGATCCAGCAAAGCACCTTTTTGCTTTGCCTGGGTCAGGTTGACTTTATTCTTTTCAACGGCTTCTTGAGTACCTTGCATTTTGTCCAGAACAGACGCAACGAGAACTTCAATATCCTGAAAGCTGGAAGTGGTCAGCGGAGTATCTGGACCTACTTTGGAGAGGCTACCGGAAAGACGTGTAATATGCTGCGCGAAGGCAATCGTTGCAATCATCGGCGTACCACCGATTGACGCCAACGCACCTGCACCAACTGTATTCGTGCCTTTTACATCTCCAGCCTTACCAGTCATTTCTGAGGTCGTATCAAAAACATCGCCAAGGCTGTTGCTATTCAGACCAAGACCCAGACCTTTAGGAAGTTCCATATCTATTCTCCATACTTAAATAATTGGGATCAAAGCTATTGTCAGACCAACTTCTGACGCGCACTCTTCATCATGGTTTGCGCGTATTTCTTGTCGTCGTAATTTTTGACGGGATCATCAAACATACGCAGTGCGGCTTCAAACGCATCACCAGCTTCCTGATATTCCTTTGCAGCCAACAGACACTCACCAAGACGCAGATACCCTTGAGGATTGGTCGCATCCCGACTGATGAAGTACAGATAGAGCTTCACTGCCATGCGAACGTCACCCTGGATCTGATAGGTCATCGCAAGGCCATAAGTGTATTGCTCCTCCGTCGGAGCAATCTGCACCAACATGATAAAGAGCGACTTCGCCTTCTCGACCTGACCGACGGAGATGTTCCGGCGAGCCATCTCATAGACAGCTGCGAGCTCCTCCTCTGACAAACCCAGCATCTCGGATATGGAGACACCCTGTTTCATCAACTGGTAGAATTTTTTATCTTTAAAACCCAGCGAATCAAGATGCTCAATGACTGGCTCAGCGATCTCTTTAATCGTCTCAGCAAAGAGCTCTGGTGTTTGTTTAGGCATATCGAGAAGTGACATGACGCTCTTTCTTTATCTCTGACTAATTCAGCATTTAAGAAAACAATAAAGCGCAATCAGAAGGTGTTCTGTGCCAAACAGAACACAAGAGTAGGCAATACGCACTGTGCAGTGATTTTTTATGCATCACGAACATGTGAGCACAGTCAACAGACTGATCTGCCACCAACAAAAGGCAGTTCAGTCTGCATAAGAGGAGGAAGCAAACCCTCCCCTTCGACCACAATCTGGAGTTATTGGGAGAGTTTCTGCCGACGGTTACCAAGATAGATATCAATCGCATCCTTAGCCTTATCGGCATCATGGAGCGTATAAAGGCAACGCGCACGAATGTAATGACGCATGGATTGTTCATCACTACGCGTATATTTGCCAAACTGCTCAAGTGGATCTAGCAGGTCTAGCTCTCGCAGGCTTTCGAGTGCCAGGTCAAAACGGTTGAGAAGGAAAAGCAGAACCGTCCGGGCCAGAAGCACGTCTTTGGAATGATCTTCCATCACCATCATACCCTGCACCATGGTGAGCGCCTCTGCATATTTGCAGTTTTGCGTCATGATGTAGATACTGAGAAGAAGAAAATCTCGCTGCCGACTGTTGAGCGCTGTCATCAAACTTACCCCTGCAACAACATGGCAAGGGCTGCCTGCAGGTCTTCATCAAGCAACACATCACCCATCAACAGGTCTGCAACACCTTTTAGAACACACTGCCGCTCACCCTGCTCACGCAAAGCTGCCGCAGCAAACAAACGCTGAAGCTCCTTGCGCATTTCGCTCAACTCAGTCGGCAAAAGAATGTCTGTTTCAGATAAATCCGGCAATAAAAGAGAAGGTAGGCGCTCATCCAGTGTCGGACGGTACAAGACCTCATTTAAGGGCCGCACTTCTGGCAAAAATACAGGAGCAAGCTTTTTGCCCTCTGGCAATTGAACCTGATCTTCAACCTTCCAGTTGGAAACCTCATTCACGCCAATTGTAATTGATGCAACCCGCATTCCGAAATCCGTACTCATTTATAAATAGGAGGCAGCCCTGAAACAAGCGTCAGAGCTACCATCACGACCACTTAACCTAGGTAAAACCGCGCGCAATCTGTATGTTGAGATCAAAACTACGGCGCACCGTACCGGTCGCTTGCTCGAATGCACGGTTCTGCTCACGATTATCCTGATTGATATCGTTGGTTAACAATTGAGGATTCAACAATGTAACCGCGTCACTCAACTGAGTTGAAAACCGCTCCCACTGCGTTCGTTTAAAAGAGTTTTTGCTCCCATCACTGTTATTAAGCATATCGTGTGTTGGCCGGGTAATATTAAACTCTTTCTCAACCGGGTGTGGCTGAGCAGATGTGTAATCTTCAAACATCAACAAAACAGCAGTTGAGTAACTGCTCGAAGAACCAATACTCTGCGCAATAGTATGCTTTTCCTTATCAGCATCTTTGCCAGTTTCCGTGAACGCCTTAAGCGTCTCATTAACGATACGCTGCATCTCCGCATAAGCCTGAGACAACTGATTAAGCTGTGTCAGTTGCTCGGTTCTCATCGTGATGATGGCCTGCTGCTTCAAACTAGCCTGATTCTGAATGAGAGCAACCAATGTCGGCAAATCTAGGCGGGAAATGGTCCCATCTGAGTTTGTGATACCACCAGCAGACAACATCTGCTGCTCAGCCTGCTTAATAGCAAGGATGCGTTGCTCCTGCTCAATAAAAACAGCATAACCACGATTAATCGAGGCATTATTATCTGGAGTGACAAAGTTTGTAGAACTATGCGCTGAACTCTCAGCATTTGGCGTTTTCACATCGAAGTAAGCATGAGCACGCTCAAAACGCTTTACAATTTCCTGCATTTCAGTCGCCAAATCAGAACGAGCATAAATTCCGGAGTGAGGAACATTATCTCGCAGCATTATCAGCTGTTCTTCATAAACCTCACTATCTTTCCTGAACTTGTCACCATCAGTTTTATTGACCAGAGGCATATTCCGGATCTTATTAATTTCATCATTGATTAATTGAGTGATCACAGCACGACTTGCAGCAAGGTCCGTATCCGCATTTGGCAGCAGATCCAACAGCGGCGCAATTTTGGTTTTAAAAATGGAGTTATTTGCGAGTCGCTCCTGCTCCGTCTTCGAGAGCTGGAAAATACGAGATTTTGTCAACTCATTCACGATGGTCACACTGCGTTTATCATCGGAGCGAATTACACCAACCTGATTTGACCCTGTACCAATGACTGTGTTTCCTGACTGAATCTGCGCCTCAGTGAAGTTATCGCGCAAATAACGCAGCTGAACTGCCGGATGCCAGGAGACAAATTCTTGCGGTGACGGATTGCTATAGTTCGCAGGCAAGTCTTCATCAGCAACAGTATCAGCCGGATCTACCAAAACACTGGCCACATAAGCATTATACTTACTCGGGTCGGTCGCGTAGTTCGTCGTCCCTGGAATCGACAACAAAGGATTCTCAAAATCAGGATCGGCTTCCGGCAGATTGGATAAGAAACTATCCCAAACACTGGTCTGCGTTTCTGCAGCCTGCAGCGCGGGACCTTGCTGCGCCGCCCTTTCCTGCGCACCATCACCAGCACCACCGGAGGCAGCTTTAGCTGTGTCGTCATCTTTTGGAGGAGCAAGAGTATCTGGGTCTACAGTAGTAGATGAGCCTGAGCCAACACCATTAATCATTTTCATCTCCTCACGTCACAAAATAAGGCGAGTACGACCCGCATTCTTTTGGGGCTTTGCAAATTGAGACCGCGCAGCACCGCTATTATTTTCATTGTCTTTCAATCGCTTCGTGAAATGCTCAGCAATCGCGTCATACCCCTGCAAAAAGCCATCAAAGCTCTTCGAAGCAAGCAGTCCGTTAATCAAGCTCAGCGCGACCGGATCTTTCTGAACGGCTGGAAGATCAAGCAACTCCTGCAAGCTCGCAACCATCTGATAAGACACATCTTGCCATTCATTTTCTGAAGGCCAGTTCTTCTCAGCGTTACAAAGGCTTAATGCATCATCCAAATAGGCACTCAACGCGCCCGCATCACCACTTACAGTGAACTGGGGAAGCAACTCTTCCTTGCTGGATCCGGTCTTCGCCATACAACATTCCCATCAAAGCACTATACGCCCTCTATAAACGGGCAGACCGGGGCACTGCTGTTCCGAACGACACACCTTCAAAATCGAAATTTAGCAATGACAGAATTAGCAAAATGGGTGAGCCCACTTGTGTCGCCCGACACAAAGCAATTTCGCTAAAAGAAGTATGAAAATGACATATTCTTATTCGTAGTATCAGCGGAGGACTTTTCAATGAGCTTAGAGGTCTTAAGATCAACGATTGCCACTCACAACGCTGAGTCGCCAGTTGGCGCTCCACTGGTTGCAGAAGCCACAGGGCAGCGCCGCGCTGAGCGCGTCATGCAGCTCAACAATCCATCTAAACTGACGGACGCCGCTGAAGAGCTTGGCCAGGCCGTATCCTCACGCCTCGACAAAAGATCACTGGAAAGCCGTTCAATCAGACAAGGGCAAGGCGCTAACATAGAAGCAATCACACGGATTGCCGACTATTACGATAAGCTGCCTGACATGCCCTCTCAGGATAAGCTGCAAGGTTTGGTTCAGCGGTTACAGGATTACCAGCACAACCAAAGCACCAACGGTGATGGCTCAGGGCAACTCAGCCCTCAGGACGTGTTCGCATTCCTGCAGCAGTTTGATGGTGACGTAACGCACCAGTATGCCGCCCTGCAGATCGCCATAGAGCATTTTGAGACCACAGGAGCAAATGATGCTCTTTTGGGCGCTCTGCTCAATGCCCGCGAATACATGGAAAGCGGTGAGACTGGTCGTGACGTGCGCGCAGGCTTTGCAGTCGCGGAACTTGCCCATGACAAAGCCGAGGATTTGGGAACAGATCCTGCCGTCATCCGTGAGCACTACCGCGACATGCTGCGCAGTGAAGCGAACTTCGGAGTCATCTTCGATAAGTTTAATGACCTGATCGCACGCACACATTCAATGCATCACGATGTAAACGGCAATGAAAGCTCACCCCTCACCTCTTTTGATGATGTTGTGGACCTGTTTACAACCGCCGCAAGTCAGGGCCTGGAAATTGCAGACACACAAGATGAGCCTACTCATCTGGAAGCGGTCCTGACCGAGCTGGGCAAACTAAAGAGCCTGCGAACCGTCTATGAGGGCGTGCATGTCGCGACCAAACTGACAGGTCGCAGCTTCTCAGAGTTCACACATGTTGTGGAAGAGCTGGGCACGGAGAAGCTGGCAAGCTCACTGTTCCATTATCTGGGCAAAGCAGTCACATCACCTGCTGACGCACAAAGTCTTGTTGCACCACTCGCTCCTGCTGGGGCCAGCGCATCGTTGAACTACACAAACAACCTGCTTGCATTGCACCGTGAGGTTCCTGACACCATCCTCACAAACGAAAACATCCGCAATCAGCAACTCGAAACATTACTGGTGCTGTCAGAGCAGCTGACGATCCTGGAAGAAGAGCAATATCAAACAGCAACTGACGCTACGCCGGTTGATAACTTCGCTCAGGTCAGCGCTGCGTCAGCTACTGTTCACTGACCCGTCATCGCTAATAAAATAGCTGCTGCAATATGAAACCAAGGAAGAACAAAGGAGAGGATTGAATGCAGTTTTCAAGTGTCATCCAGTCAAGCCTGGAAGCGTTCGCAAACAATATGAAGATTCCCTTTTCTCCGCAGATGGATGGAAGTCTATCTTACCTCCTTTCACAATCCGGTGAACTGACGTTTACCCCTGTCGAAGGTGGCAACAGCGTCGTTGTCAGCCTTGGCCGAACCACAACGGGTGACCAGAATTCAGCAAATGAAGCTCTTTTGAGCCGAGCTGGCTTCAAACCTGAAATTGGAACCAATCTGCATACAGGGAAATCTAAAGATGGAACGTTACATCTGGCGGTTTTATACGAAGCAGGACAACTTAGCCCTGCAAAACTCGAGCAAACGGTCGATTATCTGATAGGTGAATTGAGTTCACTATAAAAACTACAATCAGTGCATGCAGGTATACACCAGTTTCAATCTTATAATGACTCACACTTGTTCACATTACGGAGGGAAATCGTGACTTTTTCGCACTTAAAATCACAATCCCGAGGGATACAGTCAATATCCATTAAAATATAAGTTAGATGATGACAGCCAGACTTGACTCGCTTATTAGCTGTCTTAATTATAGTTTTGTCCGTGTTCTGAAGCACAATTCTTCGCAATTGTGTACGAGTGAGATTGGGGTGGAATATTGGTAGAGTATAATAAAAAAAAGACGAAGTATATTTGCTCTGCGGAGACCAGTATATCTTCATCCTCTAAAATAGCTGCACTTATTTAAGTAAGAGGACACGGTACATTTCTATGGAAAAGGCAGTATATGATGCAAGCCTGGGTAGAGGCGCATCAAGAGCTCATAATACTGGCACCTCATCCTCAGGTGAAAGCAGCTGGAAAGAAAACGCAGCATTGTTTCAAGAGCTGAATGATGAATTATGTGCATCTTTAGAGCAATCAGCAATTCGCCAAACCTACTCAAACGGCGAGAACATCTATCTTCAGGAAGATGATGCTGAATTTCTTTACATCATTGAGAGTGGACATGTTCGCTTAAGTCACTTGCGCGAAGATGGATCTACCTTCCTTTATGCCATCATCACAGCAGGCCAAAGCTTCGGCGAATTAGGTGTCTTTCAGCGATCTGTTCACGCAGATACAGCTTGCGCGTTAGGAAACGTAGTCGTTCACAAGATCAGACGCTCTGCATTTCATGTCATCAACGAGCAGAGTGCCGAGATTTGTCGCGCGCTGGCTGTAGTTGTAGCGAAACATTATCGCTCCTACATCGAATCGACACGCTGCTTGTCACTGCCAAGCCTCTCGGCTCGCCTGGCACATGCGCTGCTAAGCCTGCTTGAGTCGATCGGCACCCCTGCGGGCGATAACCCAAAGGACAAGTCTGTGATCTCTGGCGCAATCGTTACACAGAGTGATCTGGGCGCAATGGCACGCGGAACACGCAGCAATATCAACCGCCGCCTGAAAGAGTGGGAGCGCGCTGGCATCATAAAAATTAAGGATCGTTCTATCACTGTGCTGAATAGGACAATGCTGGAACGGAACTTGCTCAATAATGAGTCAAATTTTTAAAAAAGCTGGAAGCGTTGAAACAAAGGACTAACGCGTGCAAGACGAGAACACCAATAACGAGATGTATGTCACCGATCTGGAAGAGACTTTAAAAAGTCAGCAAGGTTCAGAACATGCCCAAAAACTCGAAAAGAAATTGGACGCTCTTTCCTCTTGGATACGTGAAAAATCCGAGGAGCCTCAAACTGAGGTGGACTACCAACGTATTCAAACAGTGATAAACGGCATCACTGCAGCACAGGACGTCCTGCGCAAGTTTCCAGTCCAGAATTAGAGCCGCGTAAAAGCAGGAGTTTCAAAATGGTCAGTTTTGTCACAGGTGTAGATACCCCGTATACTTCAACCGTTGAGAAAGCATTAGAAAACAAAGCTGGTATGAACGCGCTCGACATCAGCGTGCGCTTTCAGACCGAGATGGACAAGATCAATGACAAAATCATTGAAGCTCAGAACTCCAACTTGGCTGAGACCGAAAAAATGTTCACTCTGCAGCTGCTTGTGAACACTTATACCACCATGGGTCAGACACGAACCAGCATGGTGAAGGCGCACGCCGATATGGTCAAGGCCTGCGCACGTAACATTGCCTAAATCATTTTAAAAGGCTCTCTTCCGGTTGCGAAAGCGAGTGTGGAAGAGAGCCTTTGTATATTCAGGTCCATGAGACAGGTTCGGTCTTCCCGAACGCTGACAATCCATGGCATTTTCCAGTTCGCTTTTGGCAAATAGTCAATCTGGCGAACTCCAGCGCTTGTTTAGGTGGGACGGCGAATGGGTAAACTCATCCTCAAAATTCTTGTAGGCCAACAGGCTGGCGCGGAAGTCATGCTCGAGCCGGGTGAGTATACACTTGGTTCGGACAGAAACGACGATTTGCAACTGGCAGATCTGAGCGTTGCCGCAAGCCATATGCAGCTACGCCTGCAAGACAACAAAATCGAAATCTCTGCAAAGGCAGGAGATGTCCGGACAGAAAACGGTGTCTCCCTAAGTAGTGGCAATGACGAATGGGTCGAGATTGAGCCTCTTGATGTCATCAGCATTGGTGTCATCAAAATTGCACTTGGCGCCAAAAACGCTCAATGGGCAACACTAAGCAAAGCGTTGAATGCTCCCCATGAAGATGACGAGCAAACAGCAGAGAACTCTGCAGCAAACTCAATCCTTGGCGAGAATGCAAAGCACATTGACGCGATATTCGCTCCAATTGCAAAACATCGCAAGCGCATAGCTTTTGCAACAGTTGCAAGCGCCGTCGTGCTTGGTGGTTTTTACCTCGTTGGCTCAGGCAAAATATCTCCTCGCACAGCAAGTGCCCTCCCTAATGGCGGTATTGAAGCAGTGCGTATCGCTCTGGCAGACCTCCCCTTCGCAGAAAGACTAAGCCTGCGTCAGGACGTTGACGATCAAATTTATCTGACAGGCTATGTCAGCGAACCTGTTCAGCGCCGGGCAATCACAGAGGCAGTAGAACGCACTGAAGTACCTGTCCGCTTGCGCGTGCGCGTGATCGAAACACTGAAGAAAGATATTGCCGGTTATCTGCAATCTCGCGGATCCAACGTAAGCTTCGCACTTGCGGATGACGGAGAGTTAACCCTGAGCGGTTCTGTTCTCGATAAAACAAGTGCTGACCAGCTAATCGCGGACCTACGCGGGTTGAATGGCATCTCCGGCGTAACATCAAACATCAAAACTGCAGATGATTATCTTCTGGATGTGCGCAAGCTGGCCAAGCGTGCTTTGATTGATGACACCATCATCTTCCGTCTCGACGATGAAACTCTTGAAGTCAGCGGTATCATAGCAAGCCAGGATATTGATCGCTGGTCTGGTTTCTTACGCTCATACTCCAGGCAGTACGCTACGTTTATTCCACTGCGTTCTCTCGTCAAGTTGGTACAAGAAAACGGACAGGTCGTAGATCTCAAAGCCAACTTTGATGGCGGTATTGAACCCCTGCTTGCTGCTGTTGATCCACTCACGAATGAACCGGTCGAAGAGCGCCAAACCAAAGTATTGGAACTGGCGCGGGCAATCAAACAACAAGACGGTTTTGTAGCTAGCCAACCAAATCAAAAATCTTCCAGCCGCCTCGCCAAAAGCAATGCGGCAGGACAACCCAAAACTGGCCCTGAAGCACCCGCAACGCCGCTTCAAAAAGCAACGGAACGTTTACTAAGCAGCATCGGCATTGCATCCGCTCAAGCATCAACGTCACCAACCAGTCAGCCGACAGTGTTAGAAGAAACAGATGCAGGCCAGCAGACGACAAACGGAAAGCTGGAAGCTAAAAGCGAAAAGCAACAGGGCGTAATCTCTCAAAGTAAAGCAGATGCCCGGTTCCAAAACGTCGCTCTGGACGATCCTGAGCTTAACGAAGCGGCTGAAGTCGTGTTCCTTGCTTGGATGGAATCCGCCAAGGCCAAAGGCGTGATACCTGAAGAGCTAAAAAAGAACTTCCTGCCCTTGCTTGTAACGCCGCCCTCTGAGGGTCCTCTCTGCTCTGAAAATCTTTCAGTACCAGTCTCACAGATCCCTGTGACTGTACTGTGGCTCGATATCCTGAGCAGCAGCGAAAGCCTCGCTCTCACAACGTTTCCAGAGGAACGCCAGCGCTACATTCTGGAAGCTGCAGTCAATCCAGCTGCAACACGCGACTGCCTGATCAAATCAGAAAAAAGCAACAACATTGATTTGATCCCCTACTCCAACTTCATCAGAGAGAGCTTGCGAAACCCTGGTTTCATCAGCTTCCTGACGCGGGACCTTTCATCTCCGTCTCTGACTGTCACCGGAGCAAGCCTGATCGGCGAGCGTTATGTTTTGAACAGCGAAAACAAACGCTACAAAATCGGCCAGTCCATCGATCAAAGCAGCCGCCTCCTTGCTGTCGGCGAGCTGGGTGCTTTGATCCGTGAGTATGAAGGATACTCTGTCGCGATATATGGCGATCAGACAGCCTGGGTCGTCCGCGAAGCAAACGCAAGGCAGTAAGCCATCGCTCAACAAACAGTAGAGCACTTACTGTACAAACATACGAAAAGCCGGGTCTCATATGAGACCCGGCTTTTTCTTAGGCCACAACGTCTACTTGACTGTAAGAGCCATCATCATCCAACACCACTTTAATGGTGTCTGTATTGCTGATGTTATCAAGGTGAGCGATCTTCGACCAGTTCTCACCATTGGCAGCCCCATCCACATCAACAAGCACATCACTTCCAGAACCATTTTCCTGGATCTTCACGTACTGACCAGCTTCTGCAGCATCAACTTCATCATCTCCGAAAGCCTTGTTCAGGAGATCCGAAATATCGAGGCGATCAACGTTTTGATCTGTTTCCCCCTGAGCCGTGCCATCAAAGTCGGTGATTGTATCAAAACTTCCATCCAGAACGTCGAAGATGAATGCATCAAGATCATCTTCACTACCGCTGGTCATCCGATCATAACCCGCACCACCATTGAGCGTATCAGAATAGTTGCGGCTACTTGACGGATGCCAATCATCCCCAATCAAACGATCATTGCCATCACCGCCAGACAGATCATTATGCCAGTTGCCCTGCCCTTCAATTCTGTCGTTCTGATCGGTACCATTTAAGCGATAATGCCACTCTGAGTTCTTGTCTGGATCATTCTCGTAATACTTGTTCTGAGAATAAGCAGGCTCATTATAATCGACAACGATGGTATTTGGATTATCCGCATTCTCAATCACATTGACCGTTGTGGTTGCAACACCACTTTCTTCAGCGCCATTGCTGACAACCATTTCAATAGTTCTCGTGTCAATGTCTGAAGAGGTGTTGAATTCAATGGATTTGATTGCCGCAACATATGCTGCGTAACTTGCATCTCCAGAGAGGGTCAGAACCAGATTGCCACCTACGACTGCTGCCCTGGCAGAGATACCAGAGAATGCTCCCTGTGGGAGATAACTCAGAGCATCCCCCTGCTGATAATTATTTAGCGTTATAACTGCACTGGAAAGTTGATCGTTGGAAGTGTCATTATCGGCATCATTAACGCCAAGCATATCAGCAATCGCAACACCTTCCCCACCAAGAGTAAAGTCAATGTCATGCTCGGTCGTAGGATCAATAACATTGTCTCCAGAGATCTTCACATCGAGAACTCGGGCATAATCGTCCGTTCCTTCCATACCAGACACTTCAAAAGTGATCGTAGTTTCAGAAGGGTTCCAACCAGGCAGATTGCTTATGTCAATCGTAATGACTTCGCTTCTGCTCTGCGTCGATTGATCAAACATTGGGATACGGGCGCTTCCGCCATCCCATTCAATCAAAAGATCGAACTGATCATCACCGAATTCCAGACGGTTTCCAACTGAAACCTCCAGCTTTAGATTTTCTCCACTCGTCAGATCAACCGATCTGGAAACGGATCCCTCACCATTTGGTGTCCAGGACGGGAAGTAAAGATGACCGGAGATCGCTCCGCCCTGCTGCGGAACATAAACATCTCCATAATCGGAATCCCCATCAAGGTTTCCGTTCTCAATCCACGCTCCAGTCCAAGTAACAACACCGTTGCTATGTCCATGACCATAATCGTAGGAACCGTTGTGCTCCTCAAAATCATCTCTGACTTTGAGTTTGTCCGAACTACCTGGCTTGAAGAACAGATTTAGTTCAGCAGCCTGATTTGTCACAGACACTTCAACATCTTCGCTCGCGTCTTCAGTTCCATCACTCGCAACGATATTGAAGTTGTAGTCTTGATCAGCGTCCACATCCAATGGGTTCTCGAAATCAGGTGCAGCTTTGAAGTAAACTTCACTGCCTCTGATTTCGAACAAATGAGCATCTTCACCCGTCAAGGAGTATGTCAGCGCATCGCCATCAACATCAAAGGCACTAAATTCAGCAACCGGTCCGACCCCATTTTCTGCAAAATTGGACTGAACATTTGTAACAGTCAGGACTGGACGATCATTCACTGGAGTGACATCAACTGTCACAGTGATCACATCAGAAACATCACCATCAGCATCTTCAATACGGTAGCTAAAGCTATCCTGCCCGTTGAAGTCGGCAACAGGTGAGTACCTCACAGTGCCATCAGAGTTTACAACAACACTGCCGCCCTTAACAGTAACCCCAGCGTTTTCAAGTAGAACTGTTGCGTCTTTATCAGCCCCAACAGCATCATTGCTCAGAACATTGATATCGAATGCAACATCTTCAGAGCCAATCACATTATCAGCGGCACCTGCTGGCACATCGTCAAGGATGTTGACGGTAAAGTCGCCAGAAACGCTATCACCATCGCTGTCCTTCGCCTCAAAATCGAAGGACAAAGAAAGATCTTTTCCTTCATCACCTTCATGATCCAGCTGTCCAAGCAGTTCAAATGTATACGTACCTGAACCATCATCAGACAATGTCACTTTGAAGACTGCATTGCTCAGATCATTGGCATCCGCAGGAGCCATACCGGTGTAGCCAATCAGAACAGCGCCAAACGCTTGGAGCAAGACAGGAGCACCTGCTGATTCAAGTGCTATGTTGCCACCAGTCTTCCCCTGCTCCCCATCTGTAACATTGATAAAGGAAACGCTGCGATCGGAACCATGCACAGGAGAAGCAACATCACTGTCGGCATCATCAGTCCCCCAATTGATGTGCAGGCTGCCAGAGACTTCTGCATTCCCGCTAGCAAGGTCTGCCTCATCAACTACAAGCCCAACTTTGTGAAGCTGAATGTCATCCAGATAGGTGCCAAGGCCGTTGTTTTGGTCAGGCGTCATCAGTTCAACGAACTCAAGACGGTCACCATCGGGCTGACCAGTTCCGACCACATTGAGAGCGATGGTTGTCCAATTAGTGCTGTTGGTTGAATACTCACCAACCTCAACACCATTCCAAAGCACCCTCACATCACTGGTTGGACCATTGTCAGCCCGATCAGCAAGGTCAAACGTCAACTCATACTGTGTATTCGCTTCCGTCTGGATATTCTGGTAGATACCATCAACTTTACCAGAATCGTCTCCATCCTTATCTAGTTCCAGATACTGATCCCCATCAGATGATGGACTGAAGCTGTCGGAATGCAGCTCAAATTTAGTTCCATTGGTTGACATCCAGCCAGACATTGTATCGATGGCTTTATGTCCGGAAGATCCAATATCCGGCTCTTCAAAGGAACCGTTGACAACAAGATTTGTCTCATAAGAGCTGCTATCGATGATAGGCACGTCATCAACAATCTTGATAGAGAATTTTCCAGCAAGATTAACGCTGTCACCATCGCCATCAACCGCATCAATCACGGATCCAAAGTCGATCACTAGAGGTTGCTGAACATCATTCTCACCATTGCCAGCAACATGATCCAGTTGATCAAACAGCTTGAAGACCACATCACCACTGTCAGATGTCAGGTCCAGCGAGAACACTGGGCGATCATTCTGGAAACTGTACTCTGTGTTGCCATCAGTTTCGACGTAACCGACAATCTTGTCATCAATCACCACATAGGACAGCGGTTCATCACCTGAAGTGAGAGCCATCTGTGTTAAACTCGCAACCGCATCAGCTGAGATATCAAACGTGCCGCCATCATTGCCAAAATCGACAAGAGCACTGATATTATCAGTCAGATAAGCTGGTCCGTTGTTGTCATTCTCACCTGTCGTCGAACCATCCTGATCCCCATCGCGAGGGGCATTCCCCTGCACGCCAGAGTTCAAGTTGACGATATCATCTTCATCCGCTGTTGCTGTTTGAGACGCGCCTGTAAGGGCAACTTCATCATCTTCGACAGAGATTACAGCTGTCGCAGTTGATGTGTCACCATCCCCATCCGTGACAGTGAAACGCAATCGCAGATCAATACGATCGTCACTACCAGCCTCACCAACATCAGGGTGATCAAAACCAAGGTGCTGAGTAAATTCATAGGAACCATCCGGCTGAACAACCACAGTAAATGCGGTAGCACCGCCAGTTTCAGTGGCCCCTTCAATGGTGATCACACCATCTGGTGCTGTCGTGCTAGAAAGCACGACCTTCTCTCCGCCAACAGTCAGGAAGTCACTGCGTTGGCCTTTAGGTTCTTCCAGATCAATACGGCGTGCATATCCTTGATCATCAACGATCCGTGCAGCAGTTACGGTAGCTCCATCTGAGCCACTTTCAAACTGAAGCGTGCCGGAAGTCGCCACACCAAAATTATCAACCTCGCTTACTGTGATCTTCGAACCAGCTCCCGTGGCAGTGGGCTCATCATCATGGAAGATGATCTTGTCACCAATATCGACAGATGCGGTGTCTGTATCCCCATCTCCATCAGTTAAGGTCAAAACACCAGAGATTTTGCCTGCCAAGTCCAGCGTATGGTCGTTCTCGTTCTGAACATGTTTCAAAGATGCGTATTGAACAACACTCAGGCTACCGTACTCATCAATCGAGACAGCAAAGACAACAGCAGCATTGGCATTATCCGCACGACCAACAATCAAATCTCCCTCAGTATAAAGGTTGATTTGAGAGCCATCTGTCGTTTGCAAACCAGAATCTGTGCCTTGAGCAGCAATTTCCAGGGTGACTTCCGGTGCATCAACTCCATCCGCCCCAATATAAATATTGGCTTCAATCAAATTCACATTGTGAGCGTAAATTGTCTCCATGTCCGGATCATTTGCAGCCTGACTATCCAGTGAAGCAAACAAAGCACGGATATCAGAATCTGGGGCAGCAACAACTTCATCAAGTTGCTGTCCTGCAGTCTCATCCAGCTCTACAGTTTCACCAGTTACGGTGAAGTCGTGAATGTACGGGCCGTCATCATCAAACGTCAGAAGATTGCCGACAGAGATCTCAGTTGAAACCGCATCGCCATCTTCATCGGTGACTGTCAGGATTGCACTCACCTTGCCATCAAGCGAGACATGTTCATCAGAAGATCCGGTGTCCGGATGCTCAATGGACATGTACTGAACCATTGAGACCTTGCCGTTTTGATGCAAGTGGATTGCAAACGCAGCATCTCCGTCTGGTACACGGCCAACAATCTGACCATCTTCCAGATGAAGCGTAATCGCCAAACCTTCAGTCGTGGTTAGACCAGAATTTGCATTATCAATGCGGAAGACCAGCTCATGACTGCCGCGCTCATCAGCACCAACATTCTTATGGAAATCAAGAACATCATTCCGCGCGTAGATTGGACCACTCAGATCAGGATCACTGCCCTTCTCGTCAACATCTTTAAACAGCTTGCGAATGCGCCACTTCGGCGGAACATTATCACTGTGATCACCCTCGGTTTCGTCAATGCGAATATGATCATCAACCCAAAGTTCTGGCGCTGGGATATCATCAACAACGGTTACATCCAGCTTGCCATCCAGAGCAACGGTGTCCCCGTCCCCATCTGTCGCAATAATCACAGAACCAAAGTCGATGGCTGCAAGCTCATCACCATTGAGAAGCTGAAGGGCGGTGTTCTCACCATCACCGTTCACATGGTCCAGCTGATCAGCTTGCAACACTTCAAATGCACCGGTCTCATTGTTCAGAAGCAAGCCGATGACCGGGCGGCCACCTGCAACACCAATCATCAATGTCAGGTTTGTACCTACCTGTGCATGCTGGAACTGAACCGCATCTCCGTCAGAAGACAAGCCAAGATCAGTCAGTTGCTGCGCCGCGTCTCCAACAAAAGTGAACGAGTCGGCGCCAGCATCCCCATCAGCACCAAAATCTACAGTGCCCTGAAGACTTCCTGTCTTGATCGCAGTGCCACTCAAGAACTGAATCCAGTTGCTATTACCTGTACCACCTAAGTCATCAGGGCTCGTACCCGTTGACAGGATCGTGTCGATGTCATCCTCATCAACAGTCACATCCTGCTGCTGATTGGTCACCCGAGGCCCATCATCACCAAACCGGATCTTCTCACCAATTTCAATGCTCTGGCTGGTCACATCGCCATCACCATCGGTGACTGTCAGAACAGCAGAGATCTTGCCGTCCAAGTTGACGAACTCATCATGGCTGTCGGTATCAAGTTGCTTGATGGACTGGTACTGCGCAAGGCTGACTTCACCGTCGCCATCAATGGAGATTGCAAACACCGCATCGCCGGTTTCGCCACCAACGCGGCCAACAACAAGACCACCCTCCAGATAAAGCAGAATGTCAGCGCCAGCTGTGGTCTGAAGACCTGAGGCTGCATCATTAATGCTCAACGTTACCTTATGGGCCGCGCCATCAGCGCCGTCTTCATAGGCAAAGTCCACCACGTTATCGCGGGCGAACTGAGGAGCCATATCCTCATCAGAACCTTTGCCGGAAACACCATCAAACAGGGCTGCAACAGCTGGATCAGTGGTGTCATCGTTATCCAGACCAGCGCTCTCATCAACCTGAACGAACCTGTTCAGCTCAAGAGACGTGATCGTTGGCCCATCATCACCAAACCGGATCTTCTCACCAATTTCAACGCTCTGGCTGGTCACATCGCCATCACCATCGGTGACTGTCAGAACAGCAGAGATCTTGCCGTCCAGATTGACGAACTCATCATGGCTGTCTGTATCAAGCTGCTTGATGGACTGGTACTGCGCAAGGCTGACTTCACCGTCGTCATCAATGGAGACTGCAAACACGGCATCGCCGCTCTCACCACCAACACGGCCAACAACAAGACCGTTTTCCAGATAAAGCAGAATGTCAGCACCAGCTGTGGTCTGAAGACCTGAGGCTGCATCATCAATGCTCAGCGTTACCTTATGGGCCGCGCCATCAGCGCTGTCTTCATAGGCAAAGTCCACCACGTTATCGCGGGCGAACTGAGGAGCCATGGCCTCATCAGAACCTTTGTCGGAAACACCATCAAACAGGGCAGCAACAGCTGGTTCAGTGGTGTCGTCATTATCCAGACCAGCACTCTCATCAACCTGAACGAACCTGTTCAGCTCAAGAGACGTGATCGCCGCCATGTCATCATCAACAATCACGGTAAATCTGGAGTTGGCTGTATCGCCATCACTGTCAGTTGCGACAAAGCCGAAGGTCAGTTCGATATCATCTTCAGTACCAGCAACAAAATGATCCAGATTGTCCAACAGCTCAAAGCTATAAGAACCAGACCCATCATCTGACAAAGTTACTTGGAAGACCGTATCCCCACTGCCCTCTTTCGTCGCTGTAAGAACAGTATCCCCCTTACTCAGGGTGTAAACAAGTGCAACACCATCAGATGTCAGGACCTGAGAAGTTATTGGAGTTCCGTCAAACTTGACTGAACGATCCCCAATACCACCTTCATCACTGTCCGCATCATCCGCACCCCAATCGATATCGAGAGAGGCAGTAACCTTATGAAAGGTTGCTGGGGCATCACCATCTGCGGTGTCATTACCGTTACCGATATCCGGGATGCCATCTTCATCAGCAGTACCTGTTGTGGGCGCACCAATTTCCGGCAAGTCATCAGCGACATTTACAATCAGGAACGAGTCTGCGGAATCTCCATCAGCATCAAACGCCTGGAAACCAAATTCCAACTCCAGAATGTCTTTCACATCTGCTTCCAGATGATCCAGATTGCCATGGAGTGTAAAAGTAAATTCACCGGTTTCCGGGAAAGTGTTCAGCAGAACCTCAAAAACCAATTCGCCATTAGGCAGCTTGGCAATAAGCAGCTGGCTGCCCGCACCAATCTCATTGGCAGCATCCGCAATAAGGTCCTGTACTTCATAAGTCAGCGGCTGCCCGTCAGCAGTCAGGCGGATTGAAGTCCCAGCTCGGTCAACAGGCACGCCGGCATCAAGTTGGAACGCCAACGAGCGCTCGCTCACACCGTCCAGACCAAAGTCGACATTCAGACTGCCTGTGAAGGATAGTGGCCCTTTGCCAGCATCAGCCCAATCAGTTTCATCAAGCGCGCCAACTTCCGCAATGCCAGCCACAGGTACATCATCAACGTCCTGTTCGGGATCATCTGCCGCAGCCGCAGCTCCGGCATTGTCTTCTGGTCTCAGGAGATCATTGACATTCAGACCCGGCCCCAGTGGACCGCCATCAGGGTTGTCATCAAAATCTTGTCCTGAACTGTTTGGATCTTCCAGCTGATCGGCGATTGGTGTCCCATCACCTGCAGCGGTTTGGAGCGTATCAACCGGCAAGATTTCGACAAGCGCACCGAATTCTTCAATTGTCAGCGTCTGGGTTTCACTCAGGATCAGCGTCCCATCCGTCTGATCTCCGGCAAAGAACCCTTCAACAAGAAGCGTTCCGCCATCAGAAAACAGGATTTGCAAGCTCTCACCGTAGCGGAAGAGACTAACTGGCACTTCCAGCATCTGGCTGAAATCAACCAACTGCCCCGGCTGTCGAACAAGAACCTCCGACTGGCCTTGGGTGGCAATCCCAATCTTCAGCACTTGTGAAGGAACAGCTGCCTGGGAAGTGTTAGTGGCTGTGATCGTAGTAGACGCTTGACGCTCTGACATTTTAGCAAACCCGACGCAGGAACAGTTTTAATAAAATTTTAGCAATTACGCCGATAATTTTGCCAATCATGATAAAAGTCAAATCATTTCCTTAAGGAATTTTTAACATCGTTAATTCCGTCACAGTCCAGCAACACCCTGAATTAGCGCGTTTCTGCGACCAAGGTTTTAATTTGATTAAATTTTATTGAGTATTTTACTTTTTGTTAAACACCGCTCCCTATACAGGGTGGCGAAGTTATTAACGGGAAATGCTGTTTTCTGGAGAGTAAAGCTCAGGAAAGAAGGGCATTTTCAAACAAAAAAAGAGCGCGTTCCTTGCCCCTTGCAACGCGCTCTGAATAGATTTTTAAAAAGTAGATTCGCAGTTCTAATTAAACGTGCGTGTCATTGCTGCAAGAGATGTAAATTTCACCTTTTGCGGAAGCTGCTGGCCACTACCGGCTACATGCACCCATTTATAGTTTTTGGTGTCCTGCTTGAGAGCAACCCGGCCAAAGCGGTTATCAAGGACATACTCTCCACCTTTGTAGGAGAGATTGAGGATTGCATGATACTGGCCGATCTTTGTGTCATAGACTGCAACCACCTTCATATCCTCAGCAGGAATACCCAGTTCCCTTAAAGTCCAGTACTTTAAGACAGCATAGTCCTCACAGTCCCCTCTGCGCTGACTCAGCGTTTCAATTGGTGAGGCCCAATAATCACTTCGCCCCCAAACCTGCTGGTCACTTTGATAGCTGATGAGTGCGTTGATCCCACGATTTACATAGGGAAGCTGCTTGTGACGCGGAAGCTTGCGCGCCGCTTTAATCAGATTGCCCCAGGTATTTAAAACGCTTACTTCACATTTATCACTACTATTCAAACACTTAGAAGCATCTGTAATCCGGTCCATCTGAGTTGTAATGATGTTCCAGCGCCTATCGATGGAAGTTCCGGCAGTAGAACGAACGATACGCTGCAGATTACGTGTGGGAGTACTCAACACAGCAATAGAACCATGCGCAGATGCTGTTTCAATGGCAGGCAACTCAGGCTTGGCCATTGGAACGGGCATATGTGCCTTGGCAACAAGAACCGGCTCAGGAGTAGCAACAGAAGCAAGATCAATTGGAAAATATGGAGTTTGCGGCTCCAATGCAGTAGCCGCGGAAACAAATTGAGAAAATCCGAGCGCAATACCGGCAAACCCGAGAACTGCAGCTTTGAAGACGCAATAATCCTTCGTTACCGCACGGCGTCTGCCGGCGGTCCAAAACCTATTACAAAACATCCTGACGCCCCTTGTCAGGCGTTCGGAATTATCTCTCGCGAAGTGCTTCCGAACGCACTTTGTTTATAGGCTTAAGGATATAATCCAACACGGTTTTAAAACCGGTTAAAACATCAATTGAGGCCACCATTCCTGGTATTATTGGTAAAGGATCCGTTTCCGTCCCAAGATAGTTTTTATCTGTTCTGACGTTGACTTTAAAAAATCGATTACCCTGCTCGTCCTTGGTGGAGTCCGCAGCGATCCTTTCCAGCTTGCCTTTCAGACCTCCATAAATGGAATAGTCGTAGGCAGTGATTTTGACCGTAACCTCTTGACCTGGCCTAAGAAATGCCACGTCCTGAGGACTGATCTGCGCTTCAATCAGAAGTGTGTCTTCCAGCGGAACAATCTCGACTAAAGGCTCTCCAGGCTGCACCACAGCCCCGATTGTGGATATATTCAATTGATTAACCACACCGTAGACAGGGGCCTCAAGATCCGTCCGCTGAACCTTGTCTCTGGCCGCCTTAATAGTCTCATTTATTACCGCAAGTTCGGCCCGTGCAGCCGCCAGTTCCTGACGCGCTTTGGCGTGAAACACTGTCTTTGCATTTGTAATGCGCTCTTCCGCTTCCTGTCCGGCTGACGTGACACGTCGGATAGAGGCATTCAACACCTCCAGACTGCCCTGCGCTTCATCAAGCTGGCGCTTAAGACGCAGGAACTCGATCTCAGGAAGCACCTTGCGCTTGAAGAGACGCTCGTTAATCTCCACTTCACGCGCCAACGTTTCCATGGTGACAGCGGTTTTACGTTTCTCAGCAAGCAACTCTTCCAGCTCTTGCTCTCTCTGCAATCGCTGATTTTTCAAAAGAGAGATTTCACTTGTGAGCTGCAGGTTACGCGCCAGATAGACCTGCTCTTCTTCAAACGTGTGACCCGGTGCATTGGTTGTAAGCTCACCAGAAAGCTCCAGAGGCACACCACTTGCTTCCGCCATCAACCTCTCAGCACGTGCCAAAAGGCTCCACTGGCGCTGCTGAAGCTCACCTAGCTGCGAAGAAAAGCCTGTATCATCCACCCGGACAACAACATCTCCCTTTTGAACGATCTGTCCCTCTTTCACGAGAAGAGACTTTACAATGCCCTTTTCAGGCGCCTGTACAATCTGGATCTGGCTGGACGGCACAACCCGTCCCTCACCACGTGTAACCTCTTCAAGTTCGGCTTGAGAGGCCCATGTGATCCCGGCAGCCAAAGCCACAAAGACAATCAGAATGACACGTGTGGCAGCACGGGGAGGACGGGTCTGCAAACTTGCACGGATATCGGTTGCGTAATCCCAGTTCTTCATCTCACACACCCTCTGCGCTACGCTGGCGCTCTTCGTTCCGCGTCGCACCAAGCGTACGTAGCTTCTCAATCACGAAATCCCGTGGTCCATCTGCCACAAGCTGCCCCTTATCAAGGGCAACCAAACGGTCTGTAAGCTGCAATAAGGAAGTTCGATGTGTGCTAATGATCATCGTCGTATCAGGCGAGTTGTATTCCCGCAGGCGCTCCAGCAACCGGCGCTCTGACGCTGTATCAAGATGACTAGACGGCTCATCTAAAAACAACAGACGCGGTTGGCGCAGCAACATTCTGGCGAGCGCGACACTTTGCTTCTGTCCACCGGAAAGCAAGCGACCACCCTCTCCCACCTGCATGTCAAACCCATGAGGGTGTGTCGCAACAAAATCCTCAACACCTGCAATATGAGCAGCACGATAGATATCTTCGTTGGAAGCCTGAGGCCGCCCAACAACGATGTTCTCTCGCAAGCTGCCACTGAACAACACGTTGTCCTGTGACAAGAACCCGACACCATCGCGCAGATCTGCAGGATCGTACTGCCGCGTATCAATCTTATCGACCAGAATTGCACCATCTGAGGGCGTGTAAAGCCCGGATAACAAACGCCCCACCGTCGACTTACCAGCGCCCACACGGCCAATAAGCCCGATGGTCTCTCCAGGCCGAACTTCAAAGCTCACATTGCGCGAGGAGTCTTCAGCAGCCTCAGGGTAGCGAAATGACACATTTTGGAAGGAAATCGCACCAGACGTGATGCGGCTGTTCACATAAGTCCGGTTTGGTCTGCGCTCCGCAGGCAATTCCATCAGACCAGACAGCATCTTGTAGGAATGCATGGTCTGACGCAGTCGTGTCAGCGTACCCGCAATGGATGACAAAGGCGCAAGAACACGCCCTGAAAGCATCATCGCAGCAATCAGACCACCCATATTCACCGCCCCGTCATTGACCAGATAAACACCCCAGACAACGATACAGATGGACACCAGAGCCTGCGCAAAGCCTGTCAGCGACTGAGCCAATGTGGACCAGTAACGTCCCTTCAAAATAGCCGCTGCACTGGAGGCAACAGATCGCTCCCACTTGATCTGCATAGAGCTCTCAGCATTCAAAGCTCGGATGGTATCGATATTTGCAATACTTTCCACCAACACGGAATGGCGCATCGCACTTTCTTTTGTGGCCTGATCAACAGAACCAGCAAGCGCAGGCTGAACAAGCAAGTTGATCAGAATAACCACCGGAACAGCAGCAAGCGGCACATAAGCAATCGGTCCAACAATCAGGAAAAGCACCATGATGAACAGGCCGATGAAACACATATCAATCAATGCCACCAAGGAGGAGGACGTGAAAAACTCACGAACGGTCTCAAACTCTTTGATGTGATTAGCAAACTGGCCGGTCGATCCCGGGCGGTTCTCCAGATCAAGTCCGAGCGCGTGCGAAAAAATCCGCGATGCAATAGCAAGGTCTGCCTGTTTACCTGTCATGTTTATGATAGAGCTGCGCGCGGTCTTCAAAATTCCATCAAACACCAGAGCAAGAAGCACCCCCGCCGCAAGCGCCCATAGTGTTGGAATAGCGAAGTTTGGCAGCACACGGTCGTAAACATTCATGATGAATAGCGGTGAGGCCAGCGCCAGACTATTGATGACCAGCGCAGCAATAGCAACGTGAATGTAATCCTTCCAGAAGCCTGCAATAACGCTCCAGAACCAGTGCCCGTCCCTGCCAGACCCCATGCCGTTGGTCTCAGAAGTCATATTGACGGGCTTAAAGAAGATGCCATGTCCGCTATATAGCCTCTCAAGAGCAGCAATTGAGAGAATTTGCTGCTCCTCTGGCCTCTCCGCATCAACAATCGAAGCATGACCCGTGCTCTCATTTAGCTCCTTCAAAATACGAAGGCTTCCATCCTCAAACACAAGAATTGCAGGCAATGAGATCGCAGGTATTGTTCCAGCCTTTTTCTTGACCGTGACCGCCCTCATTCCACAATTAGAGGATGCTCGCTCAATCAGTTTGATGGAAAGTCGCTGACCATCGTAAGGTAACCCAGCCAAAATAACAGAGTCGGTTGCATAGTTACCGTAGCTTCTGGCGATGTACTTGATCGCCTCGACAAGCGGATCTTTGATGCTCACTTCAGCTGAGTTTTCAGTCTCGACGGTCATTTACAGTCTCATCATTCTTAACGACAAAAGGGAGCCGCAAAGGCTCCCTTCCTGAAGAAAATTTCGGCTATGCGTGCAGATTACACCATTAACGAAGTGGTTCAATCTGGAAACCCGCAGCTTGAGGGAAGATCGATGTGTTCCCGCGGCGGTCGGCTCTTGATTCAGCTGGTGGAGAGATGTTGAACATCGCCAGCAGGTTTCCGGTGGTACCTTGCAGCTGATAAGTAGAGAACTTCAGAATATATTCTGCAGAGATCAGATCGATGCGGCTGTTAAACAACGCGTTTTCAGCGTTCAGCACATCCAGCAATGAGCGCTGACCAATGTTGTATTCCTGACGGTAGCCGCTCACAACACGCTGGTTGGCAGAAACGGTCTGACGCAAAGCGGAGATGCGCTCGCGTGTTGTTTGAACAGACGCCCATGCCTGCTCAACAGCTTCATCAGTTTCGCGGCGCATACGGTCAACACGTGCCTGTGCTTCTGCATGCTGCTCAACCGCACGGCCACGCATCGCACTGTCATAACCGCCATTGTAAAGGTTCCATTTCAGGCGAACCATGATGCGGTAGTCATCGCTACGACCTTCATAACCATTTAGGTCATCTCCGAAATTGGCAGAACCATTAAGAGTAACCCGTGGCATGAAGGAGGAGTTGCTCTGCTCAATCGCAAAACCAGCAGCATCCGTGTCAGCCTCAGCCGACAAGATCAACGGATTGCTCTGACGAGACATTGCAAGTGCAGAAGACAAACTCTTTGCAGCAGCTGAGTTTGCAGCAGAAACAGCACCCAGATTGCTTGGAGCAACACCAACAACGCGGCGATACTTCGCCATTGCATCCAGCAATGACTTACGCACGCTTGCTGTAATCATGCGAGTGGCGGCAACACGTTCCTGCACCTGAGCAAGATCAGCAGCACCAGTTTCACCACCATCGTAACGTTCTTTCACTTCACGTGCGAGACGCTGGTGAAGTGCAGTGTTCTCTTTGGATTTGTTCAGAATCTTCTGATGGCGCACAACATCGACATAGGCTTCAACAGCATCAAGTGCGATCGCTTCAGAGCGTTCCAGAACACGCAGAGCAGCACCATCAACACGGGCGCTCTGGCGGTAAATCTCATTCACTGAGCCGAAGCCATCAAACAACAGCTGCTCAGCTTCAACACTCACCTGCTTGGCTGCACGCCATTGCTCAGTGGTGTTGGATTGTGCCCTGCGCAAGCGCTCCGCACCAAAAGAAGCATTCACACTCAACTTCGGCATGAACGCACTTTGAGAAGCACGCAATTCCTGATCACGCGCCCTTCTGTTTGCAGCGGACTCTACAATGTCTGGATTAGTGAGAACGGCGGTTTCAACAGCATCTCGTAAAGACGCAGAATGAGCTGACGTCACTCCCAACGCGCACATCAACAGTGCAACAGAAGTACCTCGAAAAAGCATTGCCTACACCCCAATGACTTTTCCATGAACGGCGTTTACCTCAAACAACCAAAGGCAGCAGAATTTCATCATTACAGCGCCCCTGATTTTCCGGCCATGGGAAAAACAAAAAGAAAATCTAACAGAGTAAAATCACGTGTAGAGATTTTTATCAATATATTTTTTCATAGTATAAATGGTACCCCAAAATCTCAAGATATCACCCAGACACAAACAAACTAAACCAAAGCAAATACATAGATAAACACAAGAACACTCAAATACTAAAGCAAATTATGCAAAACGCATTACAACGAAATTAGCGAAACACCTCGAGAAAAAGAGAATTACAAAGAAAACGAGTCAACTGTATTCAGCCTAAAAAAGTACTGAGTATATATAGAAAGATAAAATTTTACAGATATTCATTCACACTCGCTAAAATACCACCTGTCATTGAATTTTATTTACGCAAGTGGACCCTGAGAAATCCAACAGTTCCCACATGTTAACTATAAGACCCAAAAACCGAATACTGATTCTTTTAGTTTCCCCTCACCCATAGCCTTCGTTCTCAAGCTCAAGATCCCCTTAAAACTCAGGGGCTCCCTCACAAAAAAGAGGCGGATGCTTCGACATCCGCCACTTTAAAATCTGCATCATTTTGCAAAACGCTTAGTTCAGCAGCAGGTTTGGAATGTACAGAGCCAGCTGCGGAATGAACGTGGTCAGCACCAGTGTCGGCAACCATGCAAAGAAGATGAACATCAGCGTCGGCTTCAGCATCTTGTCGACCGAGGTGTCTGTCACCTTGGAGCCCAGATACAACAGCGGAGCAGTCGGCGGCGTAATGTTCGCCATGCCCAGGTTCACACCTAAAACAGCCGCAAAGTGGATCGGGTCCATACCAACGCCCTGCACGATTGGAAGCAGCAGCGGCGTTGAAAGCAGGATACCGGAGATATCATCCATCAACATACCGATGATGATCATCACCAGATTCACCATCAGCAAGATCATGATTGGATCTTCAGAGACGGAGTAAACAAACTCCTCTGCAATCGCCGGAATATCTTCAAAGATCAGGAACCGGCTCACGATCAACACCATGAAGATCATCGCCATCACCACACCAATGGTGATGCCTGAGTTCAAAATGGTTTCACGGAACGTTTTCCAGGTCAGACCACGGTAAACGTAGATCGCAACAGGGATCGCATAAACAACAGCGACGCCAGCGGCTTCCGTTGGTGTCATGATGCCACCATAGATCCCGCCGAGGATGATGACAGGCATCATCAATGCAGGAAACGCTTTCAGGCCGCGACGCTTGAACTCGTAATTGAAGTCATCTGGACGCTTTTCCAGATTGATGTCTTTATGCTTGCGCAGCATCACTTGGTTTACGATGATCAACAGCGTAATGAGGATCAAACCGGGAATGACGGTGGAAAGGAATGCACGCAGCACGGACTGCTGTGCGACCCAGGCATACAAAATGTGAGAAGCGCTTGGTGGGATCAACAATCCAAGAGGTGCAGCGCTAACGATCAGCGCAGCTGACTGGCCTTCAGGATAGTTGGCTTTGCGCAGATGCGGCATCATGATGCCACCAATGCAAGTCAGTGTCGCGTTTGCACTTCCGGAAATTGAACCAAAGACACCGGACGCAAGCACAGTTGCAGCAGACAAACCACCTTTGATGTGCCCGACAAACAGCTCCGCCACGCTGACAAGAGGCGCAGCGATACGTCCCTTTTCCATAATGCCGCCAGCAATGATGAACAGCGGAATAGCCAGCAGAACCACATTGTTCATTTTCCAGTGGCCGGTTGGTAGATAACCAGCAACATCATGGCTGCCCATATAGGCAAGGAAAATAAGAATTGCACCAAATGCTAGGTGTACGCTTACACCAAGCAGCAAAAGGCCGCATAGAATGGCAATTGACCCAACAATAATCATTGCGCTGCCCCTTGAGCTTTTATTGGTTCTTCTTCAGGGTGTACGTTTTCCGCAATTTCGCGGGGTTCCCGTTCCGGCCATTTTGGACCGTTTCGCAGCAGCAGATAAAAGTGCAGCACGGCGAACATGGTCATGAACAGGAAGCCCAGGAAAATAGCTAATCGAGGCGCAAAGAATGGAATCTTCAGCGCAACGGTTGTCTGCCACATTGGGTAGGAGGCAAGTTCTTCCTCAAGCATGAGCCAGCCCCAATACGTGACCGCACTCAAAACGCCAATTTCAATGATTTCTACAGCCACCTCACGCCACCAGATGATGCGTGGGTTTTTGATCAGAAAGCCAAGCACGTCTGCGTTGACATGCTCTTTGCGTGCTGAGGCGACAGCAGCAGCCATGAAGAACATCCAGAAACTGATGGTCATCAGCCATTCTTCATAGGCAAAAAGGTTGCCACCAAAACCATAACGGACAATCACAACCATAAAAAATGTGAGCGCCATGATTACACCGCCGGCTGTAATCATGAAGTTCATCAGTTTAATGACGCCGTTCAGCGGTTTAGCCACTGGCCTTGGAAGTTCGCTCGTCAGAATACTCATCTGATATTTGCCCTTCGTTTCTTGAAACCAAATAAGTCATAGAAAAGGCCGGCGCAGGGTATGCGCCGGCCTTGAAGAGAAGGGCTTATTGGAAGTCTTTCTTCAGACGGTCAATGGTGTCCTGACCAACAACTTCAGACATTGCAGGCCAAACTTTTTCACGTACACGCTCAGCAAGAACTTTTTCCTGCTCAGGGGTGAAACTCAGGACTTCATAACCGGACTCTACGAGTTTCTGCTTGAAGTTCGCATCGTTCTCTTTGTTGAACTGGAAGTACTGCTTGGAAGCTTTATCAAACGCAGCTTTCACAACAGCTTTCTGCTCATCATTCATCTTGTTCCAGGTTTTCAGAGAACCATAGAAAGAGTTGATTTCAGAGATCGCGTTGTATTCTACGAAGTACTTACCAACATTGGACTTTGCGAAGATGGTGTAAGCAGCCTGCTTGGTGCAGCACAAGGTGCCGTCAACAATACCGGACTGCATTGCAGGGAACATATCACCCCAAGCCATCGTGGTGGTGTTGTAGCCCAGAGTTTCTGCCATGTCTTTAACAACAGCAGAAGACCAGACACGGATGTTCATGCCTTTGTCGCCAAAGCCTGCGTAGTCTTCAGGCTTTTTGTTCGCAACAACACCAACAAAACCTTCTGGGTTGTGGTTGAACAGCTTCAGACCGAGGTTTTCAAGACGCTCATTGATGATCTTGTTGTACTCAGAATCTGGGTTCAACATCACGTTTTCCAGATCATCCCAGCTGGTGAACAGGTATGGCATGGACATGATGTCGAGCACAGGATCTTTGTGGGAGTAGATGAACGCCATCACAAAGTCCACGTTACCGCGGATGGTGTCTTCAACCAGAGACTCACCGGAACCGAGCTGGCTTGCAGGGAAGACAGAAACTTTCAGGCCAACATCAGCAGCCTCAATTTCCTTTTCGATCTGCTTCAGCATTTTGGTGCCTTCGTGATCGACAGGTACCGTACCAGCAATTTTCAGACGCAGATCAGCAGCGTATACGGAGGACGCCAGTGTCAAAGCAATTGCACTTGCCGCACCTACGCTCAATACGCGACGGAAACCCTTTGATACAGTTTTAAGGCTAGGTTTGTTCATTCTTGTCTCCCTAATAACCATCCAGATACGCATCTATTGCTTATCATTGGCTCCCGGATGGCCGATTATGCCTCTCGCAACACAGGTGACTTGCGTCAAATCGTGTCACTCAAGATTTTTAGATTGCTACAGCTCAGGGGCCGCGATCAGAAACATCTTTCATTGCTCTTGATGAGTGATGTCCCTGTAAGTGCTTATCCCCTTGTGCCGAATAGATGCGAAGAACTGGCAATAAAGCGCAGTGCGTTTCACATGCATACTTTTACTAACTCGGGAAACATACTAGATATAATTCAAATGATCCATATTTTTTTTCACTATTGACCATTTGTCACCTTATGAACTAGTCATATCTACTGAATTTGAAGAAATTTTGGGCGGAAAGCTCTTCAAATTATAGGGTTTTAGGCAAACCAAATGGCAGCAGCAATTTTCTGCATCAAAAAAAGACACTGATATATCAATTCAATATCGGTCGAAAATCGAGAGGAACATCGAAGATGCAGAAACGCTACACGCAAAAATCGAGAATTTTGAGTGGCTGATACATTTGATCCATTTGCACCAAAAAATTTAAAACAATGATTCGTTTGGGAGGGGAAACTATGACGAAAAGCTACCAGGAGACGGTTGATCAACTCACGAAGGCCTATCCAAATCTAAGCAAGCAGCTCAAAAAAAGCGCGGCTTATGTCTTGGAATATCCAAGTGATGTTGCCACCCTGTCCATGCGTCAGGTTGCAGCCCGTGCAGACGTCCCTCCTCCCACCATGAACAGACTTGCAAAATCTCTTGAGTTTGGAACCTATAATGCCCTGCGTGACGTCTATCGCGGCGGGTTCGAGGATTTTTCCTCCAACTACCCATCCCGAGCCGGAGAGCTACAGGCCACACATGGCACCTCGGATATTGAAGCCTCTTTGCAAAGTTTCAAAAGCGCAGCTCTTGGCAATCTGAAGCACTTGTTCGACACCGTCGACCGGGATCACCTCCAACAAATCGTCTCGTCACTGGCCACCGCTCGGAACGTGGTTGTTGTCGGTATGCATGCATCTCACTCACTCGCAAATTACCTGCACTATGTTGCCTCCATGTGTTTTCGCAACTGGCGGCTCATCAATCGCAAGAATGGCGAAATCGCAGATCAGGTTGAGTACATCAACGCCGATGACGTTGTCGTCGCAATCTCCCTGAACCCATGCGCTGCAGATACTGTGCTCGTTGCAAAACGGGCGTATGAAGTGGGTGCAACGGTCGTCGGCATCACCGATACCAGAACATCTCCACTTGCCACTTATTCAACCGACCTGCTGCTCACCCCTGTTCAAAGCCCGCATTTCTTTGAGAGTTATGTCGCCACTGCGGCCCTTCTGGAAATGATCCTTGGCTTACTGGTGGCAGACAGCGGACAGGTCGTCATCGACAACATCACAAGGCTGGAACGCTGCCGCAATGAACTCGGCGAATACTGGCCAGACCAATAAACCAATAAGAACTCGGAATACCCTATGACAAAGCTCAGTCTCCTTGCCGGTCAGATCAACATTACTGCAATGACCACAGCAGACCAGCGAGACGCACATGTGCGCTCCGTGACCGCCAAGTTGCATCAGCAACTCACTGCAAAGCCACATGATTTGGTTGTTCTACCTGAGCTTTCGACCGTTGATTACTCCAGAGCTGCCTTCGCTGAACTCAGCGTGCTGGCAGAAGACCTGAACGGCCCCTCCGTCAAAGCATTTGGCGCTTTGGCAAAACAGCACAACACCACAATCGTCTTCGGCATGCCGCGCAAAGCAGAAGATCACTACAAGATCTCTCAGGTCGCTGTCGGGCCGGACGGAGCTGTCATTGGCTGCTACGATAAGCTCCACATCTGCCAGTACGGCGCATCCATGGAGAAGGAATACTTCGAGAAAGGCGACCACCTTTTCTCATTCTCCGTAAAGGGCATAAAGGTTGCGCCAATCATCTGCTATGACATCCGTATTCCTGAACTCAGCCGCACACTGGCCCTGCAACACGGCGTTGACCTGATCCTGCACAGCGGCGCGTATGCCCGGGATGAAAGCTTCTTCAGCTGGCACGACTTCGTGGTCACCCGCGCTCTGGAAAGCCAGATATTCTTCCTCAGCCTCAATCGCGCTGGCGAGAACTTCGGTAATTCCACATTCTGTCCTCCCTGGACTGATGAGAACACACCACGCACAATCTTCTCTCAAACCAACGAGCATTTTGAGAGCTTTGAGCTGGATACGGCTGTGATTGATCAAGCGCGCGAAGACTACACATTCCGCAAGGATTTGCTGGAAGACTACTCCCAACTTAAGCATCAGGAACCTGAGCTGCTCAACCAATAGCTAGCTCTATTCCCATCAGTTTTCCCTCTAGTATCGGTTGCAACAAAACAACTTTCTGGAGGGAAAACACGCCATGACAGATCTGCCACAGCTTACGGACGCAACGCTCACGCTTGAAAACCGCGTTGCCACACTGACCATGAACCGTCATGACCTGCGCAACGCCCTCACCGGCTCTGCGCTGATTGACGACATCGTGACAACGGCGGAATGGGTCAACATCTGCCCTGATGTCTCAGTCCTACTTCTAACGGGCGCAGGCTCAGCCTTCTCCTCAGGTGGCAACATTAAAGACATGGCAGAACGTGGTGGTGACTTTGCTGGCAATGTGGCTGAGGTGGAGAACCACTACAGGCGCGGCATCCAGCGCATTCCTCTCGCCCTGCAAAATGTGGAAGTGCCGATCATTGCAGCCGTCAATGGCCCCGCTATCGGAGCGGGCTTTGACCTTGCCAACATGTGCGACATCCGCCTGGCCTCCACCAAAGCCAAGTTCGGAGAGACCTTCCTGAACCTTGGCATCATCCCCGGCGATGGCGGCGCATGGTTCATGCAGCGCTTGATCGGCTACCAGCGCGCAGCAGAGCTTACCCTGTCGGGACGTGTTATCAACGCCCAGCAAGCCAAGGAATACGGCCTTGTGTTGGATGTGTACGAGCCAGACGAGCTTATGGCGGAAGCCAGCAAGATGGCTCAGCAGTTCGCCTCTCAGCCCCCAAAGGCCACGCGCCTCACCAAACGCCTGCTGAAGATGGCCCAGCGCACTGAGCTAAAAGACTTCCTTGACCTGTCCGCGTGCTTCCAGGGCATGAGCCACAATGAGCCCGAACATCTGGAAGCTGTGCTCGCCTTCATGGAAAAGATGAAATAGGCACTAAAACGAGAAGAGCGCTGCAGACTGGCGGATACCCGGCAGCGTACAGCGCTCATTCAACAAACAAGAAATGCGTTACTTCGCAGGCCTGCGAATGGAAGGCTCCGCTTCCAAAACCAGCGGATTAAGCCCCTCTCCGCCATCCTTCACAATGTCAAACAGTTGCAGCCGCATCCGCGGCTCCCAAAAATCGTTGATGTGATCGGCAATACCTGCAACCGCCTCTTCATGCGGCTTATGCTTGAAGAAACCAGCGATCTGGTTTGCCATGTAGGTGAGCTTTTCTGGTGCCATACCCGAGCTCTCCTCCCTTTTAAACTCTCAGTTCCATTGCGCGCAGACTGCACAAGTCTCTCTGAAGTCAGAGGATACTCATGCAGCCCAGCATCAAATACACTTATTCCGCAGCTTCAATCCGGCGAGACCGAGCAGCATGCTCCTGATACTCTTCCTGCCAGTCTGTCTGACCGTTGGAAAGAGAAACCTGAACCGCCGTCACCTTGTATTCCGGACAGTTTGTCGCCCAATCAGAATAGTCGGTCGTCACCACGTTTGCCTGTGTCGCCGGATGGTGGAACGTGGTGTAAACAACACCCGTTGAAACACGATCCGTCACATTCGCCCGCAAGCTGGTTTCGCCAGAACGGCTCATAAGCTTGAGCCAGTCACCATCTTTAATGCCGCGCACTTCCGCATCATGCGGATGGATCTCCAGCACATCTTCCTCATGCCAGACCACATTGTCTGTACGCCGTGTCTGAGCGCCAACATTGTATTGGCTCAGAATACGGCCCGTGGTCAAAAGCAGTGGGAAGCGCGGTCCGGTCTTCTCATCCGTCGCTACATAGTCGGTCCGAATGAAACGGCCTTTACCACGTACAAACCCGTCCAGATGCATGGTTGGCGTGCCTTCCGGCATTTCTTCATTACAAGGCCACTGAACAGAGCCCTGCTCCTCCAGAAGGTCGTAAGTCACATTGGCAAAGCTTGGAGTGGTTGCCGCAATCTCCTCCATAATCTGAGAAGGATGCGTATAGGTCCAGTTCGCCCCCATGGCATTTGCAAGCAACTGGGTCACTTCCCAATCCGCATAGCCATTGCGCGGTGCCATCACTTTGCGTACGCGGTTGATACGCCGCTCAGCATTGGTGAAGGTGCCATCCTTCTCAAGGAAGGTGGAACCCGGCAGGAACACATGCGCATAGTTCGCGGTCTCATTCAAAAACAGATCATGAACGATCACACATTCCATGGCAGCAAGACCAGCTGCAACGTGCTTCGTATCAGGATCAGACTGCAAGATGTCCTCACCCTGCACATAGATGCCTTTGAACGTGCCCTCAACAGCTGCATCCAGCATGTTCGGAATACGCAAACCCGGCTCGTCGGAGATGGTCACACCCCAGATCTGCTCATAGATATCACGCGCATCAGCATTCTTCACATGGCGATAGCCCGGCAGCTCATGCGGGAACGACCCCATATCACAGGAGCCCTGCACGTTGTTCTGACCACGCAGCGGGTTAACACCAACGCCTTTCTTGCCGATGTTACCAGTCAGCATGGCAAGGTTCGCAATGCCGATAACAGTCGTGGACCCCTGACTGTGTTCCGTCACGCCAAGACCGTAGTAGATCGCACCATTCCCACCGCGCGCATAAAGCCGTGCCGCCCCGCGTACTTCCTCAGCAGGAACACCCGTCAGCAACTCAGCAGCTTCCGGGCTGTTGGCTGGGTTGGAGACGAACTCAACGTAGTCCTGAAACTCATCCATATCACAGCGTTCACGAATGAAGGCCTCATCGAACAAGCCTTCAGTCACGATCACATGTGCCATCGCAGTCACAATGGCAACGTTCGTTCCCGGACGCAGCGCCAGATGGTGCGATGCCTTGATATGCGGAGATTTCACCAGATCAGTCCGGCGCGGATCAATCACGATCAGCTTTGCACCCTGACGCAAGCGCTTCTTCAAACGAGAGCCAAACACCGGATGCCCGTCCGTCGGGTTTGCCCCGATCACCAGCACCACATCGGAATGCTCAACACTGTCAAAGTCCTGCGTTCCCGCAGAGGTGCCAAACGTCTGACCAAGGCCATAACCGGTTGGTGAATGACATACGCGTGCGCAAGTGTCCGTGTTGTTGTTCTCAAACACCGCACGTGTCAGCTTCTGGACGAGGAAAGTCTCTTCATTGGTACAACGAGAAGATGTGATCACACCAACAGACTCTTTGCCGTACTGCTGCTGAATGCCCTTCATCTTGTTCGCCGCAAAGCTCAGGGCTTCATCCCAGGAAACTTCCCGCCATGGCAGATCAACGCTCTCACGAACCATCGGGTTGAGGATACGGTCCTGATGCGCCGCATAGCCATAAGCAAAGCGGCCTTTCACGCAGGAATGACCACGGTTCGCCTTGCCGTCTTTGTACGGCACCATGCGCACCAGCTCATCACCGCGCATCTCTGCCTTGAAGGAACAGCCAACACCACAGTAAGCGCAGGTCGTCACAACAGAACGTTCCGGCTGTCCTATATCGATCACGGACTTTTCCTGAAGCGTCCCTGTCGGACATGCCTGAACACAGGCACCGCAAGACACACACTCAGAATCGAGGAAGCTCTCAGACATTCCGGCAGTCACACGGGAGTCAAAACCACGACCAGTAATGGTCAGCGCAAAAGTACCTTGCACTTCCTCACAGGCCCGCACACAGCGCGAGCAGACAATGCATTTGGCAGGGTCATAGGTGAAATAAGGATTGCTCTCGTCTTTTGGCTTCCAGCAGGCATTCACCTCACCGCCGCCATCACGCATTTTAAAGTGGTTCTGCGCATCAGCGCCATAGCGCACATCGCGCAGACCAACCGCTCCGGCCATATCCTGCAGCTCACAGTCACCATTGGCAGCGCAGGTTAAACAGTCCAGCGGGTGATCAGAGATGTAAAGCTCCATCACACCACGGCGCAGGCCCTTAAGGCGATCCGTCTGGGTGCGAACCTGCATCCCCTCTTCCACCAGCGTGGTACAGGAGGCAGGCGTTCCACGGCGTCCTTCAATTTCCACCAGACACAGGCGGCAGGAGCCAAAGGCATCAACCATATCCGTCGCGCACAATTTGGGAACCTGAATACCAGCTTCCATGGAAGCCCGCATCACAGAGGTTCCCTCAGGCACGCTCACATCAAAACCATCAACGGTGATAGTGACAGTCTTTTCAGCGGTCGATTGAGGAGTACCAAAGTCTGTTTCTTTAATCAGGGTCATGGGTTCACTCCGCCGCGTCTGTTAATGGCTTTACATGAAAATCCTGCGGAAAATGCGTCAGAGAACTCATCACAGGATAAGGTGCAAACCCGCCAAGAGCACACAGCGAGCCCATTTTCATCGTATCGCAAAGGTCAGTCAGCAACTCCACTTGCTGCTCTGGCTGATCCCCTTCGGCAATCCGGTCCAGCACTTCCACACCGCGCACAGACCCAATACGGCACGGCGTACACTTGCCGCAGCTCTCAATGGCGCAGAACTCCATGGCAAAGCGTGCCTGCTTGAGCATATCGACCGTATCGTCAAACACCACGATCCCCGCATGGCCAATCATGCCATTACGCTCAATAAACGCCTCATAATCAAAGATCGTGTCAAACAAAGACGGCGGGAAATAAGCGCCCAGCGGACCGCCAACCTGAACAGCCTTCACCGGACGACCGCTCAAGGTGCCGCCACCGATATCGTAAATCAGCTCGTTCAGTGTCAGACCGAAAGCCGTCTCAAACAACCCGCTGTTCTTGATGTTGCCAGTCAACTGGATCGGAATAGTCCCGTGGGAGTAGCCAACACCATAATCGCGGTAGAACCGTGCGCCGCGATCCATGATGATCGGCACAGACGCCAGCGACATCACGTTGTTGACCACAGTCGGACAGCCAAACAGACCCTCAATCGCCGGAAGCGGAGGTTTGGCCCGCACGATACCGCGTTTGCCTTCAAGGCTGTTGAGCAGCGAGGTCTCCTCACCACACACATAAGCACCAGCCCCTTCACGCACTTCCATATCAAACGCATGACCAGAGCCCATCACGGAAGCTCCAAGAATACCGGCTTTGCGCGCAATCTTGATCGCGTCCTGCATAATCGCAACTGCATGCGGATATTCAGAGCGAGTGTAGATGTACCCCTTGGTCGCACCCACCGCGATACCCGCAATGGTCATGCCTTCGATGAGAACGAACGGATCGCCCTCCATGATCATCCGGTCAGAGAACGTGCCACTGTCACCTTCATCTGCATTACACACGATATACTTCTGCGCACCTTGCGCCTTCAGCACAGTGTTCCATTTGATACCCGTCGGAAAACCAGCGCCACCGCGGCCACGCAGACCACTGTCGGTCACGTCCTGCACAATCTCCGCAGGCGTCATCTCAAGCGCACGCTTCAGGCCAAGAAAACCGTGATGCATCTCGTAATGTTCAAGAGAAAGCGGGTCAGTGATGCCACAACGGGAGAACGTCAAACGCGTCTGTCGCTTCAGATAAGGCATCTCTTCGGTCAAACCATGACACAAAGGATGGTCACCACCAT
>NZ_LCWX01000166.1:15950-17981 GCF_001431305.1 Pseudovibrio sp. POLY-S9 | reverse complement strand
AGTCCTGCCACATCAGATGGCTTCATCGGACCATAGGCTATCCGGCCCTGCTCGGTTTCAATCTCAACCAGCGGCTCCAGCCAGTGCATACCGCGAGATCCGTTGCGGACAATTGTCGCATCCACACCGCGCGCGCGCAGCTCATCCGCCAGCGTCTCAGCAACACGGTCAGCGCCAACCGCCAAAGCAGCAGCGTCGCAAGGAACGTAAAGGACAGCCCCCATCACTTCACCTCCTCAACAAGCTTCAGCACAGCCTCTTCATCAAGGCGACCATGCAGGTTGCCATCCATCATGGCAGCTGGTGCACACGAGCACAGGCCAAGGCAATAGACCGGCTCCAGTGTCACCTTCCCATCAGGCGTGGTTTCGTGCCACTTGATGCCAAGGTCTCTTTGAATGTCATCTGCAAGCTTTTCGCCGCCCATCGACTGGCAGGCTTCTGCACGGCAAACCTTCAACACATGGCGTCCGGCAGGTTCTGTACGAAAGTCGGGGTAAAAACTCATTGTGCCGTGCACTTCAGCACGGCTCAGGTTCAACCGATCTGCGATTTTTAAAAGCGCATCCTCGGGAACATAACCAAATTTCCCCTGCACATCGTGCAGGATTGGCAGGAGCGGCCCTTCCTGATGTTCGTGGACATCAATAATCGCGGCCGTTTCTTTTTCTATATCCTGCGATTGCGTCTGCAAGGCCATAAAATCCTCCCTCCTCGCACGTCAATGCATCGAATTGGCACAATATGTCGCAGGCAATCAATATGATATATCCGTTGGGCGATTGCACATCCCTATCAAGGAAATCACGTAGAGAGCTCTTTGCCCTGCGATATTCTAGTAATTCTCTTCAAAAAAATGTCCAAAAGCGGCGCACGAGGCTCACGCTGCGTCGCAATCAATCCAACCATAATACTGGCATAAGGATCAGAGATCGGGATGATCTCCAGATGATCAGAGGCAATTGTCTGCGCCACAGCCTGTGGGATAATCGTCCCCCACCGTCCGGTACGCACATGCGCCAGCAGGCACATGATGGAATCTGACTGCAGCACAGGCTTTGCCACCACATCAACATCATGCAGGATATTGTTGATGATACGCCGGCATTGCATGTCACTGGTCAGCAAGCACAACGGGACCCTGCTCACATCCTCCAGCGTGGCATGCTCGCGGCCAGAAAGCGGCCCACCTTCAGCCACTACAAAGCAGTAGCGCTCCCGGTAAAGAGGAATTTGCAAAACCCGCCCCAAAGGCTCGTTGTCCAGATAGGTCAGCCCCACATCAATTTCCAGATTTTCCAGCTGCGCCAGAATCTCAGAGGACGGTCGCGAGAACACCGCAAAATCAACGCCCGGGTTTTCCTCGCTAAAGCATGTGGTGAGTTCTGGAACATAGGTCAGAGCTGTGGGGATGGAGGCGATCCGCAACGTACCCGATTGACCATCACTGACCGCCTTCAGCTCCTGCTTCATGGTCCGCGTATCAGCCACAAGCTTGCGGGCCCATTCCAGCACCCGCTCCCCTTCAGGCGTCAGCCCCTGAAAACGCGAGCCACGCAAAACCAGCAGAGCGCCAAGCTGTTCTTCAAGGTGCTTGATGTTGGCCGAAAGCGTCGGTTGCGTCACACCACACTCGTCCGCCGCCTTCCCAAAATGCTTCTCACGCGCCAACGCAATAAACATCTCCAGCTTATCGATCATGGGTTATCCTCGCAAACGTTCCCGCAACACCATCCATCAGCAGGCACCAGCCTTGTCCGGCCAATACCACGCTGGATCGCTCATATCCTCCTACAAGCAATCCCTTAGATGTTTTTTCTTAGCTCTGAAATGAACTAGCATATTCAGAGCAAGAACGATAACGCGGAACGCCAAGAACACGGCGCGGTTTGGATAAACTCTGCAATCAGACGTTCATACCAATGAAGCTTACACCAGCGACCATGAATATGGCGGCCAGCATGCGGCGCACCCAGTTGCCTTCACCCAGGACGACAAAACCGATTAAGGCGGCAAAAATGACGGAGGTTT
>NZ_LCWX01000166.1:0-15851 GCF_001431305.1 Pseudovibrio sp. POLY-S9 | reverse complement strand
CGCGCAAGGCTGAGACAGCGCCCAGCGGTGCAAAGTTTTTAGCATAAAGCACCAGACCATAAGCAATCATGGAGACAAGACCGCCCGTCAGGCCCAGCGCCCATGTTCTCCTGGAAAGACTTGGCAAAACAGACCACCGCCGCACACCAATGAAGGCTGCGATAAAGACCTGCAAAAACGCACCCCACGCCCAGTAACTCAGCGTGTTGCCAGAAAGCCGGACACCAACACCGTCAACCAGCGAGTAAGCGGAGATACAAACACCTGTGGCAACCGCAAACCCAAGCGCCGCGCCGCCAACACCTTGCCGCAAGGCAGACCAACTGGACATCTGAATACCAAACCCGATCAAGCCAATGCCAAACCACGCCCAAAACGGCAGCACTTCGCCCACAAACAGCATGGCCCATAAGGAAACCAGAGCCGGGACAATACCGCGTGCGATGGGATAGACCACGCTCAGGTCCCCATGACGGTAGGCCTGCCCCAGCGTGTAATAGTAGACAAAGTGAATGCAGGTGGAGAGTGCCACATAGCCAAAACTCTCAGGTGCTGGCAAAGGCAGGATCATGATCATGACCCCTGCCGGGATCACATGCCCAAACGCCACAAGTCCGAGGGTGAGTGTGCGATCACCCGCTGTTTTAACAATCGCATTCCAGATCGCATGCAACAGTGCTGCTGCAAGGATTATCATTATGATGGATAGGCTCATCAATCAAAACCATTCGTAGTGTGGAAGCCTGCCCGGCAGCTTTAAAAAAGCTCCATCATCCAATCTGCGACTGACCTCGCAACACCAGAAAACCGGCTTCCATCTTGTTTTATCTATCTTTTAAAATGCTGTAATTTCGAAGGTTTTCGATTTCTGCATCTGGTGCCTGCGTGCAGCTTTAAGCAGATCACAGGCAGGTAGTCTTGTTTCAACTCAGCTTTTTCGGGAGGCTATGAAGCTTTGAATGCCCCAGTCCGCAAAGGCAGTCACAAACGGTTCGTCAAGCGGGCTGTCGGTCACCACATAATCCACCTGTCGTGGGTCCGGTCCTACATACGGCGCTGTCTCACTCAGCTTGCCATGATCAAACGCAACCAGCACCCGATCCGCTTTTTCTGCAATGGCAGCACTCAGTTGGGATTCAACACTGCTTTGATAGAGAAACCCCTTGCTGGCAGAGACCGCATCAAGGCTGAAGATGGCCATATCAAGCGCGAACCGCTGTACCTGACAATAAGTGTCGTGACCAAAGGTTCCCCGGTCATTGACCTGCATTTCACCACCAAGCAAATGCACGCGGTTGCCGTTCACATTCACCAGCGTCTGCGCAACACCAATGGAGTTTGTGACCACCGTCAGGTTCCTACGCAATCTCAGGTCTTCCGCCACATATGCCGTGGTGGAGCCAACATCCAGATAGACGGTCATGCCATCTTCAACCACATCACACACAACAGCGGCGATCAGCCGTTTCTCATTGGTGCGCTGTGAAATACGGCGAAAGAAGCTTGGGTCGTTTTGCGAGCTCGCCAGATACGCCCCGCCGCGTACCCGCTCAAGGTCTGAAGTCATCGACAAAGACTTCACCGTCCGGCGCACAGTTTCTTCAGAAACATCCAGTGCCTTTGCCAGATCAGCATTGCGTGCCGATCCGCCAAGTCGTTTCAAAACTTCCAGCAGTTCCAGTTCGCGGTGGCTATGAGACATCTGCCCCTCACGTTTGTGCGGATAATCACGTTCTGTGACTGCCTTACTCCACAACTACAGTCAAATTCCAACACATATGTCGATTTATGTTGGAATTTGTGTGCAGCTGTGGATTATTTGCTGGCAAACGACCACAGTTACATCTCTCTTTCATATTGCCGGAGTAACGGTCTGTCGGACTGCGCCACACCTGTGGCTTTGGGGGATCAGGAACATGCAAAACAAACGCAATGTGCTTTTTATCATCATCGACCAGCTGCGCGCGGATTGCGTGTTCGGTGAACTTGGCAAACACGTAAATCTGCCAAACCTGCGCGCGTTCATGGAAGACAGCGTCACCTTTACGCGTCACTTCTCCGTCACCAATCCATGCGGCCCGTCCAGAGCGTCACTGTTGACAGGGCAATACGCCATGAACCATCGTTCCGTGCGCAATGGCACACCGCTGAGGCACGACACGCCCAACATCGCAACGCAAATGCGCAAGGCGGGCTATCTGCCCATGTTGTTTGGATACACGGACACCTCACAGGATCCACGTGCCTTCCATCCGAACGATCCAGCAGTCAGAACCTACGAATACCCGATGAACGGCTTCCATGAGATAACGGAGATGCGCATGGATATGTCCTATCCATGGCAGTCTCACCTCATGAACCAGGGGTATAAATTTGAGAAGTACTGGGACGTCTACAAGCCCATCTCACCCAAAGGCAAAGCCCCACGCCTCAACGATCCTGCGCTCTATGCAGCTGAAGACAGCGACACGGCATTTTTGACAGATGCCTTCCTCAAGACAATGCCAGCCTACAGCCAGCAAAGCTGGTTCGCGCATCTTACCTACATTCGTCCGCATCCTCCGCTCGTCGCCCCTGCCCCGTATAACGACATGTACGATCCGCAAAACCTGCCGCTCCCAGAGCGACTGGAAAGCGCAGAAGACGAGCAGGCCCAACATCCGTTCTTCACCCCGGTCATGCAAAACAACAGCGCAGCCAGCTTTGTTGAGGGCTTCCCGGATCTGGAACCAACAGACGAGAACATCCGTACCCTGCGCGCAATCTATCTCGGGCTAGCCACAGAAGTGGATCACCATGTAGGCCGTGTTGTGCAGTTCCTCAAAGACACAGGACAGTACGACGATACCATGGTGATAATCACAGCTGACCATGGCGAAATGCTGGGCGACCATCACAGCTGGGGGAAAATAACCGTTTATGATGCGGCCTACCACACCCCTCTCATCATCCGCATGCCAGACGGAGAGCACGGAACGCAGGTCTCAAAGATCACCGAGTCCATCGATATCATGCCAACCATTCTGGAATGGGTCGGGCAGGATGTTCCAGGCTCCGTGGATGGCAAGTCCCTGCTCCCGTTCCTCCAAGGTGAAACACCTGAGAACTGGCGCACGGTCTCCATGTCAGAGCTGGACTTCGCTGACCCGTTACAGCCAACACTCTGGCAGCAACAGCTTGGAACCAAACTGGACAACTCCTGCCTGAGCATCTTGCGCGATGAGCGTTTCACACTTGTGGAGTTTGCAGCAGATCTGCCCCCCATGCTGTTTGATGCTAAGGGCAAAGGTGAAATGGAAAATCTGGCGCAAAAGCCAGAGCATGCTCTAACACTGGCACGTATGACCCGCGAACTCCTCCGCCATCGTATGAAGAACATGGACAAGACCCTGTCCAACTGGATGATCACCACAGACGGCCCGAAACACTGACCCAGGAACGGGGCGTCACACCATGCCCCGTTTTTCACCACAAACAGACAGCAGCTGATCAGCGCTGTTTAATCTCCTCAATCATCGCCTTCCCAATCTCAGCAATCACCGCATTGCGCTGCTTAAAACTCGCATCACTGCCTGACATATAAGCTGCTGCAAGATATGGCTTCCCCGTTTCCGGCCAAAGCACCGCAATGATACCGCGTGAACCATTGTAACCAGCACCGCTCTTGTCTGCTATGCGCCAGTCCTTCGGCAGATGCTTTCGGATCAACTCATCCGCAACCTTGTCATCCACCATCCATTGCTGCAGCTGTGCGCGGGAAGATGGAAGCAACACATCCTCAAACAGCAACCTGTCCAATGTCTTGAGCACAGCAGAAGGCGAAGTAGTATCACGGGGATCTCCGCGCCTGGCTTCGTTCATAGCTGGCTCATTCCGGTCCAGACGCGTCACCCGATCACCAAGCCCACGTAAGAATCTGGTCAGCCCTTCCGGCCCATCAACGCGTTTCAAAAGCAAGTTTGCAGCACTGTTATCGCTCATGGTGACCGTCGCTTCACACAGCTGGCCAACACTCATTCCAGAAGCCACATGGTTCTCCGTGACAGGAGAATAAGGGACAAGCTCGGTTGCCTTGTAAGTGACAAGATCACCAAGGCTCTCTTCACCGCGATCAACACGGCTTAAAACGGCTCCGCAGAGCAATGCCTTAAACGTGCTGGCCATAGGAAACCGCTCATCCGCCCGATGCTCAACGGCCCAGTCAGAACCGGTATGGCGCAGCACCACACCAATGCGCCCTCCAACCTCAGTCTCTAACTGACTGACTGTGTCCATCAGTGGCCCAGCCTCACTGACCAAAGGCAAGCTCAACGTGAAGGCCAACGCACATGCAAACCGTCTCATAGGAACGCAGTTTTCCTCTAAAAAACGCAACATTCTCCAACTCCTTTCATGGTGAGCAGCGGCCCCATCAATAAATAAATTTCTCAGGCAAAACACAACCAGTTCAGTGCTGCATATGCAAAACTAAAATGAGTAAGGTCGACAAAATTGAGGATACAAATCTTGAAATACTCTATGAGACTGAAATAGACGACAAAGAATTGCGGCGAGATATAGTGGAAATAGTGACTTTTCTCGACTTGGTGCCCATTAGTAGGATCTTAAAGACACCTTCCGAAGGAAAAGCGACCAAACCTAAATCTTCAACTCATGTAATAAACTCCAATTCAAATACGATCAGAAGGAGTAACTATAGCACAACGAGAGATTTTCATTTTAAAGAGTTAAGTCAACGAGCCAAAGTTGTAACTGCTCCATCTCACACAAAAAATACCACTAAAGATAAAAAAACAAAATAATCAAAATTTAAACAATACAACAATCTATAAATATAATATTACTCATTAAATTTAACAAAACTACACCTAAATCTAAAATCACCTGAATAAAAAATATTACCACATTATTTACTAATCACAATTGAGCACTTGTGAACACTACAATTATACGCTGGATTGTGAGCACTTCAGAATTCTACACATTTCGAAAATATAGTTAATCACTAGTTCCAGCCTAAAGATAATCATGAAACATTGTGTCGTTACTACATTTCACGAAGCTGGGTATCAGCAATATGGAAAACGGTGTATCGAAAGCTTCCTAATGAAGTGGCCAGACACAGTCTCAATGCTAGTTTATCCTGAAAAGACTTCCGTTAGCTTCTCAGAGCCAAGATTACAGTTGATAGATCCTTTGGTAGCTCTACCAAAGCTACAGCAATTTAAATCTTCTTATTACGATAACCCTTTTGCCAACGGCACCAATCCAATTGTTCCAGAGCAAACGAATAACTTTCGTTGGGATGCTTATCGCTTTTCGAACAAAGTCTTTGCAGTGACAGATGCAATTCGTCGCTGCCATGGCACCTTCGACCAACTTATTTGGCTGGATGCTGACACTGTTACGCACACTGTAATACCAGAAGAGTTTCTTGATAAAATGGCACCCAACGCGAGGCAACTCGCCGCCTACCTCAATCGACGCGGATATCCAGAATGTGGTTGGGTAGGGTACAATCTAAATCATCCTGAGATCTTGAATTTTGCCAACAGATTTGAGCAGATTTATCTCTCTGGTGAATTCCTTACATTCAAAGAAAATCACGACAGCTACATTTTTTGGGAAATCGTTCAGGAAATGGAGCAAGCTAAGAAAGCAATTTTTAAGGAGCTCGGAAGTAGATGGCAAACAGGACATATTTTTATAAAAAGCGCGTTAGGTAAATATGTTGATCACCTCAAAGGGGGCCGAAAAATTGAGGGACGCAGTAAAGAGCGGGATACTCTATCCTTTACACGTAAACTTCCTCGTTTTCTGAAACAAAGTTTTTCTAAATAAAATTTTCAAAAGAAGTGACGTAGCTTAAATGCTCACGACACATCCAGGAGCTATCTGTGACTCATTCTATTCAACGCCTTGGTTTCGATAAGTCAGACCATAGCTTTTGGCAGATATTGATTGTTTGTAGCGGGAAGGAATTTCTCGCAACTGGTAAACAGTTTTTACTCAGTTGCGAGGCATGCTCTCCAGGCCTTCGTGTTGTGATTGGAATTTCAGATGGTGATGAAGAAGCTACTGAGCTTTTACAACAGGTAAGCCAACAACTCTTTGCCACAACAATTTACAAATTTGAATTTACTTCAGATTATGTTTCTACCACCAATACAGCAGCCCTCTATGAGGCTGCAAGCTGGCTGGCTGGTCGATCAAACCACTCCCTATTGATTTTAAGAGTCGATTTTACTGTTGTTGAAGATCTGACATTATTGCCTGTTGTCCTACAAAACTGCGATTTGGCGGTGCATACCATCCGCCTTAAAGAAGACGGACATCGTATTGCCTACCCTCAACCTCTTTGGTTAAAACACTCTCCTAAAACTTACCGCCTTCTGGAGTTCATGAAAAATCACATTGCTCCAGCCAACATACAGACAGACGTTTCTGAAGTGGGCCTTATCAAGAAAGCTATCCTTAAAGAAAACAACAAAATTAAGACTGGGTGTATTCCTGAATATTATCGCGATAAGTCATTACGCAGAAACTCATATATTTTGCGCCGTCCAATTGATCATGTCAAAGGTGAACTAAAGCAACTTACCGGTCTGAAAAGTAAGATCGAGTACACCAAGAGCAAACCAAAGAACCTGGTGCTATTTCCACTACAGGATATCGGCACTAAGCAGCCATTAGACGATAATAGTTTTTCAATTCGTGTTTCCCGATTATCTCGTCCGGGTCGGATTGGATGGCGCGCAATGGCACGCCTTATTTCTTTGTCGACACAACCTGAAAATTCTGCCAGAATCTTACCTGTAGCTCAATGGGAGATAACTCAGGAGCTAGTGGACCGACTCCATTTTGTCGATCGGCTTTACATTCCCCACAAAACGCACAATCAACTTCCAGTTGATAATGCTACTTTCTATATGCAGGAGTATCTACCAGAGATATTTACTTGTTCTTCTACTGGTTGGGGCCCTTCCGCAGATTGGGCAAGTTCAGATGATTTTTTAGACTTCTCTATTGAACCACGACTAGAGAAATTTAAAGCTGAACTAAAAGCTGAAAAAAAAACCAAAGCTCCGCAAAAGAACCAAAAACATCAATCAATACCAGATTTTGATATTCTTGCTGTCCTTCAGATTCCTGATGATGAAGCTCTGACTCTACACGCCAGTTGTACATTAGAAAACTTCATTGAAGATATGGCAAAACTTGCTGAGAGTCAGGGCCTTAAAGTATTATTTCGAAAGCACCCTCTGGATCTTAGCGATTTTTACGACACAGCAAGGAAAAAATGGCGAAGCAAGCATCTGCTCTTTTCTAATGTCGGACATATTCACGACGTACTGGCAAAATCCAAATGTGTAGCTGTCATTAATAGTGGTGTCGGTCTAGAAGCAATGTTATTGGGGAAACCTGTTATTGCTTTCGGTAGAGCTATCTACGATCAAGCAGTCACAACAGTATCCAGTAAAGTCCTCATTCCGTCCTATCAACGTGCTATCTCTGAAGATGATGTCTCACGTATCAAGCGATACGATCATTTCCTTTCATGGTTCCTCTACCATACAAGCTTTAAACTTGATGAAACTCATCTTTATAATACACTTGCGGGCATCGAAGCTACTCGAGTAGTTGAGAACCCAGTCTACAACTACTATCAAGATGAGAAAAAACTAGCGGCATCGCGAGCAAAAAAAGTTGAGTTCAAGAAGTCCATGCTTTTGGGATTGTCTTTTGCTGATGTTGTTGGAAGAACTAATAAGCCTTTAAAAAAAGCAAAGAAAGTCATCCAAAAAAACTATTACCATGAAGCCGTTAACCGCTCGAAAGGTTTGTTTATGCCGCACTTCCAAGCGGACATGTTGACAGGAAAACGTGTGTGCCTTGTCGGAAATGCTGGAAAGTTACTCGAGAGCAATGCAGCTGAATTTATCGATAGTCACGATATTGTTATAAGAATGAACCTTGGGTGTCCCTACATCGTTAAGAAAGGTATGACTATTGATTCCACATGCAAAAAGTACATTTACGGAATATTTACTGATGCCCGTTCTAGTCAATCAGAAGATTACACCGTCTTAGATCCTAAAACACCAAATCATATTTTAGAGGAATATACCGCGATCTCAGCGATTGGCACAAAATCAGACATCTGGTCATGTTCAACAGCAGATCGTTCAAGACAACTATTCTTTGCGCCAATTTTTAATACTCACAATGTCGCACCTCACCCAAGTTTACATCACCTGTCATCAAAATTTATTCTAGACCACAAAGTAGAACGATTACCGAGTTTCTATACAAAGAAATTGCAGAAAAAGCTCTCAGCAGAGCCTACTTCCGGAATCATTTGGCTTGAGTTCCTCCGTCAGACACAGCTTGAGGAGTTATCCTTGGTGGGTTTTGACTTTAACAAATCCAAACACATCATCCGTGAGGGACTGAGCCTCCTAGAAGCTACTGGAAGATACCGCCATAACCCTCAAAGGGAACAAAATTACGTGAAGAATTGCGTTCTACCAGCACACAGCAATATACACCTTTATTAATTTTTATACTGAATGTGCAAGCACAGTTCTTAGTGCATCTCGATGCAACGCTCTTATGATAACTTTAAAATCAAATGAAAGCTTATAATATGTCATTGAAAGAGACCTTAACTACAGAGCGATCAGAAATAGACAGTAAGCAACAAGAGATAGCGCAACTAAGTAAACGGCTACTTCAACTAGAAAAAAGAATGTCTGCGGTTGAAGGAAAGAAAGCACGACCACTTGAAAAGCCTGAGATGTCAAAGGCCGCGCAGGAGATGGTTGAAACTCTCTTTTCTCGGCTAAGTCCCATGGATGTTGCCGGGCATGAGTTAGCTCGAGTTGGACGCACCTTTGATGGAGGCTATGTCATGGTGCCTCCACGATCAGAAGAGAAAATTGCGTATTCCTTGGGTATCAACCGTGATGTCTCTTGGGATTTAGAGATGGCGCATAAGGGCCTTAAAATTTATCAATATGACCATACAATTACTGGGCTACCTTGCCAGCATAAGCAGTTTAATTATTTTAAGAAAGGTATAACTGCTTCATTTCAGACCAACAAGCACATGACCTGCTTACGAGATGAGATAAAGAAAAATGGGCATCAGAATGCAAATGACATTTTGCTGAAAATAGACATAGAGGGTGACGAGTGGGAGGTTTTTGCAGATCTAGAGACAAACGAATTACAGAAGTTCTCGCAGATACTGGTTGAGTTTCACGATTTACATAAAGTATATAAGCTATTTTGGTTTAGAACTGCTTTGGAAGCATTGAATAAAATTTTTCAGACACATCAAGCTGTTCATGTTCACGGGAATAACAACACAGCATTGCGCATTGTTGGCGGTTATGCAATTCCACCGGTTCTGGAAGTCACATTTCTACGCCGCAACTCATATCAATTCTCACCATGCACGCGAATTTTTCCGAATAAGTTGGATCAACCAAACAATCCAAGTTTTGCAGAGCACCAATTGGGTAGTTTCCAGTTTCCACACACAGACTAAGCTTGGGCTGTTTCTCATTCTAATGAAAATCCCGGCTCGGGAAGAGCCTCTTTGCTTGTTCTCGTGGGTGGCGAGCTCGTGTGGCGCTGTTTGGGATGAGAGGTCGACGTGGGGCGTCATCGGCTGCTGGTAATGTTTGGCCGATAACTTCGTCCAGCGGATGCCCCAGCAAGGATAAACGGTCTGAATAGTCACTGATTTCCTGCGCGATGAGATGCACGACAATCCCCTCTCGTTGCAGGTAACCTGTAACGTAGAGCAAGCGACCAGAAATGACTTCTCCTCGGAATTTTTGATAAACCTTCGGCCAAACCACTACATTACAAACCCCAGTTTCGTCTTCAAGCGTCACAAAAATAACTCCAGACGCCGTTCCGGGACGCTGACGTGTAACAACAACACCGCAAACACTTGTTCGATCCAGAGAAGCTTTCTGCAAGGCAGCATGTGTTGTAAGTCCGGGTATTTCCGGACGTAGCAGTTCCATCGGATGCGCTCGCAATGACAATCGTGTTGAAAGATAGTCTTCCACCACCTCTTCCCCCAAATGCATAACAGGCAAGTTCACATCTGGTTCAAAGATCGCCTCTCCATCAAAGGGGTCATTAAACAGAGGTAACGGCGTGGTACCTTTAATGGCCTTCACTTGCCAAAGAGCATCACGACGATTGAGCCCCATGCTAACAAAAGCATCTGCCTCTGCCAGCTTCTCAAGTGCTGCCGGGATCACATGAGCACGCTGCCAAATGCTTTGTGGATCTGGATAGCCATTGCCACGAGCGGCTACCAGCCAAAGAGCATCTTCTTCATTAAAACCCTTGATCTGACGAAAACCAAGTTGAATGGCCAGTTGCCCGTCACTACGCCGCTCCAATGTATTATCCCACTGGCTACGGTTGGCACAAATAGGCCTCACCTCCACATCATGCTCTCGAGCATCTCTTATAATCTGAGCTGGAGCATAGAATCCCATAGGTTGAGAATTAAGGAGCGCACAGGCAAAAGCAGCTGGATAATGGCATTTAAGCCAGGCAGAAACATAAGCAAGCATACCAAAAGCAGCAGCATGGCTCTCAGGAAAGCCGTAATTACCAAACCCTTCAATCTGAGAAAAACATCGCTCTGCAAACTCTAACTCATAGCCACGCTCCAACATGCCATTAACAAAACGGGTCTTGAAAGAACTGATGGTCCCCATACGCCTGAAAGTCGCAAGTGAGCGCCGCAAGCGATCTGCTTCTTCTGCAGAAAATCCTGCTGCAACTTCCGCAATCCGCATAGCTTGTTCCTGAAAGAGAGGCACGCCAAGTGTTTTCCCCAAAACGCCTTCTAATTCTGTTGAAGGAAACGAGACTTTTTCCAGACCTTGTCGTCGCTTAATATAAGGGTGCACCATACCACCTTGGATCGGGCCAGGACGCACAATGGCAACCTCAATCACCAGATCATAAAAGGTGCGTGGCTTCATACGCGGCAAAAAATTCATCTGAGCACGACTTTCAACCTGAAAAACACCCAGTGCATCTGCAACACAAAGCATATCGTAGGTTGGCTTATCTTCCTGTGGCACACTGTCAATTGTGAGTTGGCGCCCTTCTTTTTCTTCAATCAAAGCGAAGCACTTGCGGATGCAAGTGAGCATACCAAGGCTCAACACATCGACTTTCAAGATGCATAATGCATCAATATCATCCTTATCCCATTCAATGACTGTGCGGTCTTCCATAGATGCATTCTCGATAGGGCATAACTCATCGAGCCGACCTTGGGTAATCACAAAGCCACCTACATGCTGAGACAAATGACGAGGAAAACCAATAATCTCTTTTATGAGGCGAATGGTAAGAGCAAGGCGATGATCTGACCCAGACAGGCCGAGTTCTTTTAGTCGTTCTTCGGGTACACCTTGATCAGAAGATCCCCACATCTGCCCTGCTAAGTTAGCAAGCAGATCCTGCGACAAGCCCATAACCTTCCCAACCTCGCGGATGGCAGCACGAGATCGGAAATGAATGACGGTCGCGCACAAACCTGCGCGATGGCGACCATACTTCTGGTAGATGTGCTGAATAACTTCTTCACGGCGCTCATGCTCAAAATCTACATCAATGTCTGGCGGCTCTCCGCGATGCTCCGAGATAAAACGTTCAAACACCATAGAAATGGTTTCTGGAGCCACATCAGTAACACCAAGCGCATAGCAGATAATGGAATTGGCGGCAGACCCTCGACCTTGACATAAAATGCCTTGAGAGCGGGCAAAGGTGACAATGTCGTGCACCGTCAGAAAATAAGCAGCAAACTTAAGCTTAGAGACAAGAGCCAACTCTTTTTCAACAAGAGAACGAACACGCTCAGTCTCTCCCTTGGGATATCTGCGTTTAATGCCTTCAAGGGTAAGCCGCTCCAACCGCTGTTGAGCCGTTTCGCTCTCACTTCCTTCCTGTGGGTATTCATAGGACAGTTGGGATAAGCAAAAAGAGCAGCGATTAGCAATCTCCTGCGTTCTTTTGACCGCAGCTGGGTACGCACGAAACAGCTGAGCCATCTCCAATGGTGTCTTGAGGCGGCGTTCACTATTAGGCAGAGCACGGCGACCAATCTTGTCTATGGTCACCCCCTCACGAATACAGGTCAGAACATCAGCCAGTTGCCGGCGACGTCCATGATGCATAAGCACATCACCAACAGCTACCATTGGTGTTGCAAGACGCAGAGCCAATTTCGCGCAAGCATCAAAGTAAGCTTGATCATTCCCATCATACTGTGGCACAGCCCCTAAAAAGACATGAGAAGGATAAGTATGCGCCGCCTGTTGAATATGCTCTCGAACTTGAAGCCTATCGATCGCCTCTTGAGGCAAAGCGATCAACATTAGACCACAAGCCCCTTCCAGAAGATCTTTTAAGAATAACTGGCATTCACCTTTTTCAGTGCGCCTTTTTCCTTTGGTAAGAAGCCGGGACAAGCGAGCATAAGCAGAGTGGTCTTGCGGTAAAGCAATCCAATCAACAGGGCTGTCCTCCAAAACCAGGCGACACCCCACCAGCAAACGCGGCAGAGACATAATAGGTTCTCGTAGGTCGTCAGCACCTTCCTGAATTTCTTGTCTACTATTTGCATCAGTACGATGGCAGGAACGGACAGTCAGGGCCTCGTCTCTTTTGCGAGCAAGTTCCTTAAGCGCTGAATAAGCACGTACAACTCCAGCCAGAGAATTTCGATCTGTTATAGCAATCGCCGAAAGCCCCAGGCTGGCAGCTCGAACCACCAGTTCCTCAGGATGGGAGGCTCCGGTAAGAAACGTGAAGTTGGAGGTAACACACAATTCAGCGTAGCTCATGCAAACTCTCCTTGCACGAACCACGCTGGATTTAGTGGCGTGAAAAACATCCAGAGGCGTCGGCCTTGTTCAGTTTCCACACGCCAATAGTCTCTTACACCGGATCGCCAATTGGGATCGTCCAGCCACCACTCTGGGCAAATACGTTCTGGTCCTGTTGCGGCGGCAACCGAAAAGCGCATGCGCCGCCAGCTGAATACATTAGGCGGCTTCTTTTCATGACCTTCAACAAGCTCTGGAGAAAACAGTTGTAAAGGACGCAAATTCTGTTCTTTCCACTGCCCCTCAGGTTCACAATAGGCTGCAGGCGATACAATGAAACTACGCTCAGGAATATGGCTATCTGCTGGCTGAAAACGCTTAATCTTTTCCAGACCAATGCGACTCCCGAGCCGCGTAATCAGATCACTCAGCACATCATTTTTCTTTGACTGAGCATTGCCGGTTTCCAGTTGCTTTAATGGCAAAGCCTCAACAGCCAAAGCTTCCAACCGTATCTGATCGATACCAAATCCTGCATCTAACTCTCGCACACTTCTCTCAAACAGCGGCAGAATGCTCGTCCCCTCACGCATGGGCCGAGCAAGTCGCAATTCTACCTGCACGCTGGCCTGATCAACACGCTGACAGGTCATAAGCAACACCCGGGTGCCCATCTCTTGGCTTTTTAGCTTATCACAGATGCGTTGCAGCAATCGCTCAAGAGCAGCTATCACATCATCATAAAGACCGATAGGATCAGGAAAATTTAGCCGGGCAGCATAAGAGGTATCTGGCGCCATAGCATTGATTTGTTCTGGCTGATCACCAAACGCTTGGTCGATACGGCGCATCAATGGCAAACCAAAGCGTCGACCTAGCGTGGCCCGCGGTGTTACCAGAAGGTCACCGATAGTACGCAGACCAAGGCGCTGCAGTGTCGCACAGGTTGCCTCATCCAGCCTTAATGCAGCAGCAGGTAAAGGGCCTAAAGCTGCCTTGAGTTGTCCATTAGGGACAACGCCTCTACCGAAATGAGAAACAGCCCAAGCCCCCCCAATTGTGTCAGCCAACCCAGAGCGAACATTGAGTTGATAACTCTGGAGCCGATCATGAATATCCGCGAGAAGTTCAGCTTCACTGCTGAAGAAATGAGTTGAGCCAGTGACATCAAGCAACAAGCCATCGTTTCCATCGAAACCGACCCATGGGCAATACCGATCAGCCCATCGCGCCAACAGCTTTAAGAACCTGTCATCAGCATACCGGTCTGCTGAGCGTGTCAGCAAATCAGGGCATAACGCCTTAGCATCTGAAAGCCCCATACCTGAAGCCAGCCCCAATTGCATCGCTCTGCTGTTTAAACAGTATAATCGCTCTGTACTTTTTTCATGAGAGGTTACAGCAAAAGGCGCGGATGTGGGATGTGAGCGTAAAATACGATCACTGGCCATCCTCGGAAACCACAATGACACGATGCGCCTTGGCATCCCAATACACCTTCCAACCACTCAATGTTCCTATTTTGTTCTTAATGAGCTGCCAGTGTTGAAGAGTCAAGTTCTTATCGGATATATGGTTTCCCTTGAATATAGGAGAGCAGTGCCAACGAGTTTGTGTTGCATTACTCCCAGCTCCTTCAGGTATAATGAGAATCCCGGTAGAGCCACCTTGCTCAGCTGCCAACTGCAAACGCCTGCCTGCAGTCAGATCGAGCTTTTGAGTGGCCACAGAAATTACTAGATCCACAGCGCCAGAACGCAAGCCATCTTCTGTACATGCGAGTAAATCATTGTGGTTCTCAACCTCAACCAAAACGAGATTCTTGGGAGACATAAAAGCTGCTAAACCTGCTGGATTGAGTTGCTCAATTTGCCAACCAGTCTGAAGCCACAACACTCTCACATCAGCTTGCCCGCAGGCCATCGCTGCAAATGCTGTCGCTCCGGCTCCACATACTTCATGAACCCGGCTGACTTGAAGCGGAAAAAAACTCTTAAACTCTGCCATCACGACCCGATTATCTCTCAACAAAGAGAACATATCAAGAACATTATTTTCATAAATTCCCTTACTCATTCGCACATACATGAACGAACAATATGAGGCAAAACTCTCATCTCACAAACTGTTGGCTACCAGAAATTTCGCAGGCATAACACACACGCAAGCACGTCCTCTGGCATATTCTATTAGGAATAGGACAGGCTATGCAGCACTCTGCGGGGTATTTTATCGCCTTATAGAGAGAAGAGCTGAAACGAAAGCCCTGTAACGTATGGGATGATTGCCGCGTAGGGCGATGACAAAAGATCTACATGGGCGCAATCAGCAGAGATCACATACTACAAAACCATCCCCTCCACAGTATCACTCCAAACGTTAACCGCGACCGGAACTTGCTTAAAGCCCAACGAGCCCGAAGCAAACTCATCAGCAGAGCATCCATGTCGTCATTGACCCTACCTATTACGCAAAAGGAAGATTACGAGTACATACCCCACAGCAGAATGATGTTTGCAAAGACAACGGGTATAACTTTGAGCAACCAGGAACGTGAGTGTCTGGGGTTTGAAGGGGAGCAATCTGGGTAAGGCAGCGTACATGGTACCGGCTCCAGTCCTTACAGGTGAGGCGGCCCTGCACACCAGTTATTCCCGTTGTATCCCCGGTCTGTTTCAGAGAGTATTTCTGAGAGGACTTAAAGGCGGGGGAATATCTTTCAGCACACCCTTGAGCCTTTCACTAAGTCCGAAGGCATCACCCTCACCACTTATGCCCGAATACAAGAAACACCCATCAAACCACGAGAACCATGGCATACCCGTGTTTTCGACTTAGCAGCGCAATATAAACGCAAGTATCTCAAAGCAACGTACCTAAAGCGTTTCGATCAAAGTTTGAATCTATGAGATTCCCCAAAACTTCGATTTGTGATTCACTCTGTTCGGGAGGATCACAGCATGCCAGCACCAC
>NZ_LCWX01000165.1:53298-110070 GCF_001431305.1 Pseudovibrio sp. POLY-S9 | reverse complement strand
CATCGGGGAAATCTGCGACCTCTACAATCCGACAGAATGCTGGAACTACTTCAAAGCCGCAGGATGCATCTCAAATTAATCTCGAAACGCTTTAGCTTTAAGTGAGTGTATGTGGATCTATATTCACAACTGTTTAGTGCAATTTGAAGAAAATTTTTTATTGTGTTCTCAATGTTTCAGTAACTAATTGGGCAGTCCTTTGATTTACCGTAGAAATCCCTGCAAACTGCCGCTTACGTTAGCTTTATTTTGTTGATGAAGGAAACTAAAGCGTCTGTGCACTGGCAGTGGACGACTGATGTATGCCGATAGGTAAATAGAACCACAAGTTTGATACTAGGCATTTAATGATAACTATTTGGCATTTCTTAACACTGTCTCCTTAAGCGAAGATAACCATGGGGTGAATTTGTTCAACTGCTGCGGGTGTTTGTTGCCTTCGGCAGTTAGGCTCGTGGTGGTAGCTGCATGACAACAATCGTTATTGTCGATGACAGGGCAATTAATAGAAGTATTTTTGAAAAGCTTGCTCTCGCTGTAGATGCATCTGTCAAAGTGCACTGTTTTGCTTCGCCGGTTGATGCTCTCGAATATATGGAGAGCAGCGTCCCCGACTTGATTATTACCGACTACAGCATGCCGGAAATGGATGGTGCTGATCTAACGCAAAAGGTGCGCGCGCTTGAGCATTGCAGCGATGTGCCGATTGTTGTCATCACCGTCTTTACGGATCGCTCGTTTAGAATTCGTGCGCTGGAGGCGGGCGCAACTGATTTCCTGCAAAGTCCGGTTGACCACAATGAGTTTGTCAGTCGGGCCAGAAACCTGCTTGCTCTGCGAGAAGAGCAAAATGCGGTCAAACGTCATGCTCGCTTTCTTGAACAGGAACTGGTCAACGTAGAGCAACAGAGCAAGGAAGCTCTCCGAGACTCCCGTGAGCAGTTGGCGCAGGTGATCGACAGTGTTCCGGCTATGATCACGACCAGTACACGAGATGGGCTATGCGCGTTCTCGAATGCGGCCTGGGCGCGCTTTCTGGATTCGACCACGGCAGATCTTGTTGGTGAAGATACTTACGGCAAGTTTGATAAGTTTACGCGTGAGAGAAATCGTCGTTTGGATCGCAAGGTTTTCATTACGGGCAGAGCCTTGCCGCCCTATGAAATTGAACAGCGAAACCATGCTGGTGATATCTTCCATTTTATCGTTACAAAAAGCCCTCTGCTGGACGTTGATGGGAACACAACACACGTTGTGACGACCGCGACCAATATCTCTGATCGCAAACGTGCAGAAGCGCATTTGCTTCATATTGCGCACCATGATGCGTTGACGGGTTTGCCAAACAGAACCATGCTTGGCGAACGCATTGATGAAGAGATTTTCCAGTGCCGAAACAGCGGTCGTAGCTTTGCGCTGCATTTTATCGACCTGGATCGCTTTAAATCTATCAATGATGCTTTGGGTCATCGTACTGGTGATCGCCTTCTGGAGGTGCTCGCAGAGCGTTTATTGCGCTGTGTAGATGGTTCGGACCTGGTTGCGCGATTGGGTGGTGATGAGTTTGCTATTCTCCAGACGGACTTGAAGAGTTCAGAAGAGGCTCTGCGCTTTGCTCAGCATTTGGTGAGTGTGGTTGAAGAACCGTTCCATATCAGTGGGCGGGAACTTCAGACGAGTGCCAGCGTTGGGATTACCAAATACCCGGAGGATGGCCTTAACAGCGAAGAGTTGCTGCGTTGCGCAGATATGGCCATGTACCAATCCAAGGCAGATGGTGGAAACACTTTCCATCTGTTTTCGACGAAGATGGATCACCACGTTAAAGAAACCGTCGCGTTGGAAGCTGAGCTGCGGAACGCGATTGAGCATGATCAGCTGGAACTGTTTTATCAGCCTCAGATTGATTTGCGGACTCAAGAGATTGTTGGTGCTGAAGCGCTGCTGAGATGGAACCGACCAGATTATGGTGTGGTTGCTCCCAACGTCTTTTTGGGAACTGCTGAAGAAGTCGGGCTTATTCTGCCAATCGGTGAGTGGGCGATTTTTGCGGCTTGTCAGCAGGCAAAGAAGTGGCTCGACTTAGGGGTGGCGACGCCTCGGATTGCGGTGAATATTTCGCCAACACAATTCCGTAAGCAGAACGTGCCACAGCTTTTGAAAGATGCTTTGGTTTCCTGCAGTTTGCCGCCTGATAAGCTTGAGATTGAGATTACAGAGAACATCGTTCTGCACGGCTCAGAAGCAACTGTCCGCGACTTGCGCGAGATCCGTGAGATGGGAATTGCGATTTCGATTGATGATTTTGGGACCGGGTATTCATCCCTCGCATATCTGAGCAGATACTCCGTTGATTGCCTGAAAATTGACCGGTGCTTTACGCGAGATATGATGACGGACCCGAACAACACGGTCATCATCAAGGCTATTGTTGGGTTGGGTAAGAGCCTTGATCTCTCCATCATTGCAGAAGGTGTCGAGACCTGGGAACAGGCTGAATATCTCACAGATGCCGGCTGTGAAATGGCGCAGGGTTACTTGTTTGGCAAGCCTGTACCTGCTGAGGACTTTTTACGTCTCCTTGAAGAGCAAGCGGCGAACTTGCAAGGGAACGGGCAGCAACGAGCGTTGGCTGGGGCGGAGTTTGAACTATGAACGACAACAGAAAAACGAAGCTGCAGTTGCTCCCGTTGAGCGGATTAAAGGATCTTTATAAGCGTATTATTCAGTTGGGCGGCGGTGAAGGCGAGATGTCTCTGAACCGTTTTATGTTTACCTTGCTGATCACGCCTTATCTTGCTTCGAACATCACTTTTGGATCTCATGAAAACTTCCAGACCAATGTCATCATGACCACGTTTGGTGTTGGGTCCCTGGCACTGCTTGCTCATCTGCTCTACTCGCAGAACATCAGTTCACTTCGGCGCGTTCTTGCGATTTTTCTCGATGTAGGGGCAGTCTCTGCCGGGCTGTATGTGGGAGGGGAATACCTTTCAATCCTGTTTCCGATCTATCTTTGGGTGATCTTCGGTAACGGTTTCCGGTTTGGGTTGGATTATCTGGCATTGGCGACAATTGCCTCTGTGAGTGGGTTTGCAGTGGTGCTGACGACCCCATACTGGCAAGGTGAGTTCATTCTTGGCCTAGGTTTGCTTGGGTGTCTTGTTGTTGTGCCTCTCTATGCAAGCAAGCTCATCAGATCGATGACCGCAGCACAGCATGCTGCTGAAACCGCTAATAGAGCGAAGACCCAGTTCCTTACCGCTGTCAGTCATGAGTTGCGGACACCGCTGAATGCGATCATTGGCATGGGTGATCTGATCCAGGATACGCAGTTGGACGCTGAGCAGCGGGATATGGCGAAGACCATCAAGTATTCCGGTAGCTCGCTCCTTTCCATGATCAACGGTATTCTTGACTTTAGCCGGATTGAAAGTGGTCGAATGATCGTCAGTCGAACGGTCTTTGACATGAACTCGATCTTGCGTGAGGTGACACAGATTGTGCAGGGCCAAGCGCGTGGTAAAGGGTTGATCATTTCGCGCTACGTGGACAGCAACTTACCTCCGCTCCTCGTGGGCGATGCGCGCCATATCCGCGAAGTTCTGCTGAATATTGCCGGGAATGCTGTCAAGTTTACTGAAGAAGGTTCTGTTTCTATTCGCGCAGTTTGCAAGGAAGCAGATGGTGGCGAAATTCGACTGCAGCTGGAAGTTAAAGATACCGGTATTGGCATTTCTGAAGATGCTCAATCGCGTATTTTTGACCGTTTTACGCAGGCTGATGACAGCATTGTGGATCGGTTTGGCGGGACAGGTCTTGGCCTTTCCATTGTGCGCGAAGTTGTCCGTGCGATGGGCGGTGAGGTTTTTGTCACCAGCCAGCCGGGGCAGGGCAGCACCTTTGTCATTGAGCTGAAAGTAGGCCGTGCCGTAAGTGACGAGACAATTCGGCTTGAAGTGGAAGATGGAGCTGTTGCTATTGTCTCCAAACGCAAGGATCTGCGGGATGTTTGCGCTGCTTCTTTGCAGGATTGTGGCATTGAGCATGAGTGTTTTGAGACAGTTGGCAGTGCCTTCAGTGCTTTGCGTCAACAAACGTCCAGTGATGGCGGCAAGATTGTTCTCTTCGTTGGGGAAGATGTTCTGGCAGCGACGTCGGATAGCCTGCACTATGCGCTGAAATCGACTGGTCACCATCACAACGTCAATCTGATCCCAGTTTACTCAGCTGCATCGGAAAAAGAGTGCGAAGACGTTTTCCAGCCAAGTATTGTTTCTTCGATCAAAGTTCCGGTTTCCACGCAAGCGGTTGCCTGGGCTCTAAGGGCCGCAGGTGCGGAAGATGCGAAATCTGGCATGGAGCTTAAGGAAGAGCTACAGGCTTACTTCAGTCGCTATATTGGGCTGAACATTCTTGTTGCTGAAGACAACAAGACCAACCAGCGTGTTATTGAGAAAATTCTGCAAAAGGGCGGCCATACCTGCAAACTCGTCAGCAACGGCGAACTGGCCTTGGATGAGTTGGAAGATAACTCTTACGATCTGGCGATCATGGATATCAATATGCCTGTGCTGAACGGTATTGAGACCATTAAGTTGCATCGTATTACGGAACTTGGACAGGATCGCCTTCCGATTATTGCGCTGACAGCAGATGCAAGTCGCGCGGCAGCACGAAATGCGCAGGAAGCTGGAGCGGATGCATGTGCCACCAAACCGATCGAGCCGCAAAAGCTTCTGACATTGGTTGATGATGTGATTGCAGAAAGTGGTGTTTACGAAAACATCACCCGCAAGAAGATTGCTAATAGTCAGGTAACGTCAATTTCCGAGCATCCTCGGTTTTCCTCTGAAGTTTCCTCCGGGATTGACTATGCAAGCCTGTCGCAACTGAGAACACTTGGTGGTCTGGATTTCGTTATTGCTGTGATTGAAGATTATCTGAAAGACACCACACAGCTACATCGCGATATTAAAGCTGCATTTGAAGCTCGGGATGCAGAGCTATTTCGGGCAAGTGCGCATGCGCTTCGTTCTGCTTCAGTCAACCTTGGGGCGACGGAAGTTGCGAAACTGAGTGATGATATGGAGAACTTGCCTGCACCTCAAATGCCGATCTTAGGTGAAGACATGCTGCGTAAGCTGTCAGGCAAGATAAAGCGTGATCATGAAAACCTGACCAGGTATCTACAGCAGCTCAAGCAGGAAGGAAGTAATCCTATCAACCGCTTGAGCACACTGGATTTTTCTTAGAGCCAGTACAACTCTAGAAAGCTTGTTTACGTACAGATGGAGCACCGAGACGATCCTGAGCTTTTGTCAGGCGTTCCATCTTTTTCAAGTCTTGGTCGGACAAAGACAAAGCGGCGTCGACCCAAATCTCGACGACGTCAATCAGTTCTTCATAAGCGACTGGCTGAACCGTGCGGCCTGCGCGATAAATGGCAGAGTGAGCGGTGTGCTTGCGTGCGTTCTTGGTGATGTACAGCTGAACCGCAAACGGTGCTTGACCTTCTTCTACAACCTCATGAACAATTCCCATTTCATGAAGCTCTTCAGCTGAGTAGAGACGCCCACTCATAAGCATTTTTTCTGCAACACGGCCATCGACCATGCGTGACAGGAAGCTGTAAGCACCCATGCCGGGGAACAGATTGAACAGAACCTCCGGCAGGCCGAATTTGGCTTGGCGTTCTGCGATGATCACATCGCAAGAGAGTGCAGTTTCGAATCCACCACCTAATGCATCACCCTGGATCATGCCGATCGTGACGATTGGCAGGTTTGAAGAGATTGCGTTGCGGTAAACAACGTCAATGCAATCAACGGCATACTTGTGAAGCTTCTCACGGTCTTTTTCGCGGATAAGCTGGATGAACAGGTTAAGATCACCGCCGAGATTGTAAACGCCCGGAATACGAGAGGCGACGACCTTGAAGTTGATCGGGCACGGATCTGCTGGCTGATAAGTCTCAAAAAGACGCTTCATCACGGCCTGTGACTGTGCGAGTTCGCTCAGCAACTCAGGTGTAAAGCAAGGACGTCCTTCGCTTTTCATATAAAGCCAGAGAGCTTTTGTTGTTTCGTCGAATTCCAGATCAACCCAATTCAACTGAACAGACGCAAATTGCTGTGCAATTGAAACAGCGGCAACATCCACAACTGGATGTGTGCCAGACTTTAAGGATGGCTTTGTTGTTCCAATTAAGGAAGGAAAGTTGGATCTATGCCCCGTTAGATCAGACATCTCAGCCCCTACAAAATTTGCCTATGCGTTACAGTGGTTTTGGCACACCCCAGATCAGTCTATTTTTTGCTTTCGACTGTATTATGTGCAATCAAACATGGTAAATAATATATTAATACCAATATGTATGTCGAGCAAAAAAGTTATTGCACTGCATGAGTGAAGTAGTTACCCAGCGTCATTGTGACTAAAATTTTAGCTTTATTGTTAACCATGAATATTAACTGTTGGACTCTCAAAGCTAATAGATATGATTACTTAAGAGTTGGAGTAGGGGTTCCCAATAGGTAATATGAAACTAAGCTGAGGCTTGTAGTAAACAATTCAGTTATAAGTGGAAATGGATCACGCCTATACAAGCAAAAATAATCATCAGTTTTAGATCTCTCAAATTGTTACTTAAATCAAAGTATAATATTTAAAATATTAGTAATTCATACATTGCGAAAACTAACCAAAATTCGTTTGTTGCTTGATTAGCGAGTTAGTCAGGTAATTTCATCTGATTGAGAGAGCGTATTTTATCACGTAACCTTAACCTATAAGATCGCTATTTGGACTTTACGAGAAACTCTAGGATCATATAAAAATCAATAAATACAACGATTTATGAGTTATTTTTGGGCAACCTTCAGGAATGCTCTCGTTGAGTATTGCTATCGCGCTTTGCAGTTGCAATTTTCAGGTTTAACTCGTCTTCCTAAGGTGTTCTGCCTAAAAAAACGGCACTTATACGCTTGATAAACTTTTACCATCATAAGCGTCGATTTTTTTGTACAAAACGTGGAAAACTGCCGAATTGCGCTGATTTTGAGGTGTTAGACAGCAAATCACTCGTCTGGATTCAAGTAAAAAATGGTCGTTTTGAGAGCAACAAAGAGCGAACTTGAGCGTCATTGCTGTGATGGTTTGAGCTTCTCCTCCCAACTTTGCGATGTCGATGAGATATGTGTTTGAGACCGTTTGCGTTCATCGGTCAGAAGCGGTGAGCGCTTTTGTAAAAGCTGCGTTGAAATGTGAAAAACACGCTCTCTTTCATCCACTCGCGCGTCTTACTGTCTAGTCACATTGAGCGACGCATTTGCTGCAGTATGGACATGGTCGAGCTATGGCACCAATGCTTCGTGCTGAGTGGTATGAGTGATCTTATCATGAATGCTTGACTGAGCTTGTGAGAGGAGACGAGGGGGCTGGCTGAGCTCCTCATGGATTTTGATGTAGGATAGTGAAGTAGCAAGAGCCTTGCTGGTTGCGCTAATCTCCTGAGCGTGCCGGTACTTGGGGAAAGCAGTATGTATACAATGATAGCACCAAATGCCAGTAACAGCCGTCCCGTGATTCTATTGCTGCGATCGAGTCACCCGCCGACCTATCTCAGCTTCTGACAATCTGGTGAGGGGATAGTGGGGTAACTTTGTAGAGTGTCGTAATACAATATGTCTCAGGTAAGAAGATCAGATTCTGAGAGTTCAAAAATGAAGTGCTGACCTGAGAAATTTTCATAAGAAAGAATAGGCATAGCGTTGTGTTTTGTCTGGGCATATGGTGTGGGGCCTGTTGCATGGAGCGCCGATGTTTTACCTCAGGTTTGTCCTCGCTGTTGCTGCTTTTTCTCCTGCTTTGTTTCTTTTGAGTTGCTCCAGTGACAAGGTGGAAGAGATGCAAGCGCCGTTGAATGATGTGTCGCGGTGGGGCGTTCAGCTGCAGAATATCGAGATCAAGAAAATCCATAGGTCAGATCTCGATCTTGTGGTGATTGATTACTCCAAAGACGGCACTGCGCGGGGTCGGTTTTCCAGTTACGAAATTGCCAAGGCTAAGGAAAAACCAGATGGTTCCAGACGTCGTGTGCTTGCTTATCTCAGCATAGGTGAAGCAGAGGATTATCGGGATTACTGGAAAGATACCTGGCAGGAGACCCCTCCTAAATGGCTGGGTGATGAAAATCCCAATTGGCCCGGTAATTACACCGTCAAATTCTGGCAACCAGAATGGCAAGGCCTCATTATGGCCTATCTCAAGCACATCATTTCTGCTGGTTATGATGGTGTGTATCTGGATGGTGTTGATGTTTTCCAGCGGTATGATGAGGGTGATCAAGCGCAGGCCAGAATGGTGAAGTTTGTCGGGAAAATTTCCAGACTGGCGAAAGCGCAGGAGCCCGGCTTCATTATCGTTGCCCAGAACGGGGAAGAGCTGCTTCGGTTTCCCGAATACCGCGATGAGATTGACGGGATCAGCAAGGAAGATTTGCTTTTTGGCGCCTATCAAGATGGAGCCCGTAACAGCCCGCAACTGATTGACTGGAGTTGGGGCTTTCTGGCTGAAGCGCAAAGGGATGGTCTGTCAGTCTTCGTAATCGAGTACCTGGAGGATGGAGACAAGCGTAGGCGCGCGCGCAAGGAACTGGATGAGTTGGACGTGATTTCTCTCTTTACCCGCAGGCCGTTGGATACGTTGGTCGCCTTCTAACGAAGAGCCTCATACCAGGTGTTGGGCCTCAGGGAGAGACGCGCCTGAAAGAAGATGTGCTGGTCCAGCTTTCTGAAGGCATTTTGCAGTGTTGCCACCGCGAGGAAACTTGCTGTCAGGCAGGCGACGAAGTAGCCGAAGCCAAGATATTCCCGAGGAAGATACAAGGTTGCGTAGGTACAACTGGCGTTGAGCAATAAAAACGCAAGCTGCAACAGCATGTTTTCCATGTTTTTATTGATGAAAATGAGTGTTGTAGAGGCTGCGAAAAACAAGAATTGAAAGAGCACACTAATTGCTGCAATTCGGATTATCGCAGCTTGTCGGTATTCAAAATTCAAAGATTCGACCACCATTGGAGAAAACAGGACAAGCAGTGCGCAGAGCGCTAGCTGGATCAGAGTGATGCGCCCTAATGTATAGATCGCTTCTGTCTTCAGGTTTTCTGATTTCTCGCGGATCTCAACGAGGGTGCCATGTCCTGTGATCGTTTGGATGTAGGATCTGAAGTTTCGAAAGAAGTTGGTTTCGGCCTCAATCAAAAACAGCGCCAAAGGTGGGATAAGCAGTAATTGGGCTATGAATATTGAGCTGTCATAAGCGGGGGCATGCCGCAGGCCGCTGGGCAGAAGTTGGCCCTCTGCACTTTGCCAGATGATGACTTTGTCGACCCATAGTGCGCTGATGTTGAATATTGCGGCCAATGCGAGGGGCCAATAGCGCTTCATGGCGCCTGCAACATATGTCAGCGTTGTTGTGAAAGAGTAGTGCGATGCGGGAAATGTGAAGAGGACTTCTGTTGAAAGCCAAATAAAGCACAACAGGAATCCCAGGCTGAAGGCGCCAAGCAAATGAAACTCGCTGGGACTATGCGCTGTGCTGTAGATGATGAGTGCAACTGTGAGAAGTAAGCCTGTTGCAAAGGATAGGCTGACGCTTCTGTAATTTTGCAGGCTTGAGCTGAAGCCGAGGGCAATCCAGAGCAGGCTGGCGATCACGCAGGAAACAATGATGCTTATCACGTCATGAAGGGGGACATTCAGGAGCATTATCAGGATTGGTGCACTGACAATTGCAGTCACCAATGCGCAGACATAGAGCGCGCCTAAATAGATTTGTGGGATGAGATGGAATTTTCTGAAATAAATAGCGTCTGATGCCATCCTTATGGCGATGATCAAGACGGGAGCGCTTGTGAGAAGCGAAAGGCCGAGGATGTAAATCAGTTTTGTTCTGAAGCCGGTGAGTAGTGGTAAACCCAGTTTCTGTTCTGTGAGAAGTGAGATGAACAGGACACACAGAATGAACATGAGCCAAGGGCCTGCGATGACCATGCTTGCATGGAAGACAGCCCGTATATGAGACGACAGATCGCCTTTGTGAGTTAGACGTTGCAGCTCAAAGCCAATGCCTGCCATTCAAAGTCTCCGATACCATGATGTTATCTTTGGTTTTATGCAAAGTGGTGTTTTGCTTTTGGGCGCTGTCTCTCGAAGTTTCGCTCATACAAATCCTTGTAGGATTTGAGTGCTTGCTGCTCGTTGTAGTCACGTTCTATGCGTTGTCGCAGCTGCGCTCCGTATTGCTGGCGAAGCTCATCGTTCCTAAGCAGTCTGGCCATGGCTTGTGCTGTTGCGGATGGGGACACAAGCTCTGTGATGATGCCGCCAGACCCGAGTGGATGGGGATCATCTGCGCGTCCTTCCAAAACCTCTCTGCATGAGCCAACATCAGTTGCGACACAGGGAATTCCGGCGGCTCCAGCTTCGAGAAGAACGAGGGGTTGGGCTTCGCTCAAACTGGTGAGTGCGACGAGATCAATGGAGGGCAGGTATTCAGCGATGTTGACCGGACCTGTGAATGTGATTGTCTCTTCCAGACCCAGCTGCACTGTGAGCTTATGACATTCCTCGAAGTAGGTGGGTTCTTCGTCTGTTGGCCCCAGGATGAGTGCATTCACATCAGGGAGCTCATTTTTCAGCAAAGCAACGGCATGGATGAAGCTTTTGACGTCCTTGATTGCGACCACGCGCCCAATGAGCGCCACTGTTGGCTTGTGGTTGTCGTGCTGGGCTTGTGCAGACTTGAATTTGTCGAGGTTGATGCCGTTGGGAATGACTTGCATTTTGCTTTGGCACGCTCCCTGAGACAGCTGCATCAACTGGTTGTCTTTGTAAAGCGTGGTGATATCCGAACAACTGTTGTAGCAGCATCTGGCAAATGCTTCGAAGGCCGAGATCCAGAGATCGCGCAGGTCAAGGCGAGGATCATCCAGGGAGAAACCTTTATTGATGCTGTCTTCGATCCAGTCTGCGAGCAGGATCTCTATGCGGCGTTCGTTGGTGTAGATACCGTGCTCGGTGATGATTGCCGGTGCTTGTGTGCTCAGGGCTGCTCTTGCTGCGAACAGGCCTGCGTATCCCGTTGAAATGGTGTGGTAGGTCCTGGCTTGCGGGATGGGAGCTTTAAGGACTGCGAACAGGCCGCCGAACAATGTGTACCAAGCCCAGAAGAAGTGATGGAATGAAGTTTCCGGCAGAATCTCCTCGTACATCTGGCAGATGACGTTCCATGTGAGATCAGAGTGGGTCAGCTGGTTTATTGACCAGGGGCGGGTGGTGGAGTTCACGAGACGATCAAGATCATACAAGCGCGCTTTGCTGCCGTTTTTTAGGAAGGCGCGTAGTTCTCTTGAGATGCCTTGTGTGCTGGATGAACTGTAATCTGGTGCGGGCTCGGGATCATGGATATCGAAGAGAGCAAGCTCTTGATAGTGCTTCACATTTGGGGGCAACTTGTATTTGGGTATTCCATTTTGTGATCTGGCGAGAACTGCGACGACAGAGAAGGTGAGGTCTGGTAGGCCTGAGATAAGCCAATTGATCCAAGAGGATACGCCTCCGGCAACATAAGGGTAGCAGCCCTCAACGATTATGCAGACGTCTGTTGTTGACGAAGAACGCATACCACTCACCCTCTCAGTTGACCAAGGCCTGTTCGTGCGCAGGCTGAACCGTTCTTCGTTCAAGCCTGTTCTTTATGCGCTGGTTCATCGCGCAGGCTTCCAGATCTTTGACGCGAGTTAATTGCTTCAGGCATAGCTGTGCCTCTTTGAGAGCTTCTTTTTGAATGAGGCGGTCTGCCCGCAAGAGGGTCAGGGCTTTTTCGGCTTCGGGGCGTGCATCTGTTTTCAGGAACTTGCGCAGTGTGGATGTCACTTGCTCTCGCTGGGATGTGTCGATGAGTTGAGAGAGGGCTGCGGCCTGTAATCGTGTGATTGCCTCACGTCGTTGCTCTATTGACGCTTCAGAAGGGAGAGTGATCATATCCGAGATATCGTTTTGAAAGCGTTGCTTGAGTTTGGTGTAAACAGCGGCTGCCTGAACGCGGATCTCTGGCTTGTCGTTTTTGAGTGCGGCCTGAAGGAACTCCAGCAACTCGGGCTTGTATTTGAGCGTTATGATGGACAGAGCTCTTTTGATGTCCTGAGTGTTTCCTGAGGCAAAGATTTTCTGGAATGGCTTTGGCGATCCATTTGTCATGTCCAATGACCGGTTGCTTATGATCTTGCTGAATATATCGGCTTGTTTGGTTGGCGTATCTTCAAGAGCAAGTGTTGTGTGCCATTTGGCAAGCCGGGCAGTTTGTCTTCTGCCATCCAATTGCATCAGGACAGAAGCCAGCAATCCTCCCAATGGGCCAAACAGTGCGAAGAGCAAGATGCCATAATCAAAAAGCGCAAAGCCTGTGCTGTGAATGTTTCTCATAAGCAGAAGGCAGAGCAGGACTGTTAGACAATGAAATGCAGCAGCAAGCCCAATTACCTCGGAGTTTTGGATGATCTGCGAGAAGAACCAAGCTTCGATAAGTGTTGCGGTTACGATGATAACCGGCAGCAAGAGTATTGAGAGGCTGAAAGGTTGCTTGGTGGTTGGCGCATCGGGCAACGTATCCTGAACCATCCTAGATCACCGAGTTGTCGAACCTGTTGCTCGTTTGGGGAGCGTTGACCGAATAGAAGGCGACGAGGTTATCTGGCATTGGGGCTGCGTTGTGGCTAAGGAGGTTGTTTGAGAGTGCGCTGCTGATGGCTTCTAACAGCACAGTGGAGTCTTCTTCGAGCGGGTGCGCTTCCAGCTGATGGAAGATGATTGCACCTTGCAGTGCCTCACCGTCCGTTCGCAGGCTGCTTGAACCAGGAGCTCCAAATAGAAACACCAGGCTCCCTCTGGGCGTGCGAGACCTGAACACTCTTTTATCACCAGCCAGAGAAGTTAGTTCGGAGGTGTCCTGATGGTTGATCAGCCATGCTTGTTCTTGCTGCTCACGCGAAGGTTTCAGCTCAGATGATGCCGTGGTGTTGGAATGGAGGAGACCAAGGCGCTTGTTTGAGCACTTGAAGAGGCTATATCTGGTCGTGCCGATCAGGTTGGCAAGAAGAGTGTCCAGCTGTTTGCTGTTGTTTTGAAGATCCAGCGTACTCAGCTTGTCGATTGCCTTGCACACACTGACCGGGCTTGTGGTTTCCATCGAAGCTATACGGCTTTGCAGGTTCTCGGCTTCAAGCGTGAGCGTGGTGCAGTAATCAGAGATTGTGTCTCGTTGTCCTAAGGCATGGGCCAACTGGCTTTGGAGTTTTTGGTTTTTGCGCAGCAGTGATGTCCTGAATTCTCCGAGTACAATGGCTGTCAGGAGCCAGAGTGTTGGTTGCAAACCTGTGTTTGTGAAGTATTCAAAGAAACCCTGTCCGCCCATGGTTTGTGGCGGGAGGTACCAAAGAGTGGTTGCGAGCGCTGCCAGAACGGCGAGGATTCCGGAACGGGTTCCGAGGATAGAGCTGGCAATAATGATCGGGATCCACAACGGGCTTGGCGAAATGCTCCAGAGTGGGATTTCAGGATACATCGTGGACACTACGGGGAAGGGGAGGAACAGCAGGACGACCTCCAAAGCGTGGTAGCGCTTTTCCGGTGTGCGTTTCGCTTTCTTCTTTTTATGATGTTCAGTGTTACTTGAAAAATACTGATCCGAATACATCGCGAATAAATAGTCCTATTGTCAAAATCATCAGTATAGATTGTGTTTTAAATCTTCATTCGTGGCCGGGAATATTTACTTGCTGTTTTATTTATATTCAACTCTATGGAAAGTTAGGGTATTAAGTTCTGGGTTGGATATAAAATGATTTGTTTGCAATAAGTATACAGTCTTAAATTACTTATTGGTGACTTCAGGATGCGTGAAGTGCGTAACGATTGTTCTTTGTACTCCTTCTATATTGAAGGTAAGTGGCAATTGTTTTTAGCTAGAATTACTAGGCAGGTTCGCGCCCTTATTTTCTATGGTTTAGCGCTGTTTTGCTTTGTATGTTTCATCAATAATTCGCAGGCCGCCTTGGTGAAGCGAGAGATTATCGGGTTGTACGATAGTCTTCGTGAGGCTGAGCCATCTGCAACGGCAATACATAACCTTCTTGAGATGCCGTTGAATCACCTTGGTTATTCGATCCGGTATGTTGACGTGAATGCGGGTTTGTCTGCGATGAAACCTACGGAAAACACAGCTGCTGTTGTGAGCTGGTTCCAAGGGGCATTGGCTGATCCGCATCAATACTTTGCATGGGCCGATAAGCAGGCGAACTTGGGATTGCAGTTTCTTGTGTTTGGTGAGACCGGAATTCGCAATCTGGAAGATGATGGGGCGGTCTTGAATCTGTTCCTGCGGCATCTGGGGCTTCGGTTTGAGGCTGGGTTTGTGATGCTCACAAGCGCCTCGTCAGATCTTCGTCTGGATTCAGAGCTAACTGCCTTTGAACGACCCTTTTACAAGGTATTACCGGGGTACTCACTGGTTACGCGCATATCCCCAGAGGGGCAGTCGATTGCCTCTGTTCAGCCGCCTGTGCGTGTTGCGACGGAACGAACGCAGTTGGCCTTTATCGGGGCTGGAGGAGCCTATGTTCAACCCGGCTTTGCCATTGCGACTGACGATGTGCTCAACCGCCAGAAGTGGTTGATTGATCCGATTGGATTTCTTCAACGGGCGCTTAAGCAGGAGCGCTTTCCCATTCCGGATACGTCTACGTTGATGGGGAGGAGAATTTATTTCTCGCACATTGATGGAGATGGTTGGAACAACGTCTCTTATTCTTCCAAGTATCGGGGACAAAAAGCATTATCCGGCGAAGTGATGCTTCGAGAGCTGATTGAGCCGTACCCTGATTTACCTGTCACTTACGGTCTGGTGACAGCGGATGTTGATCGGAGTGAGGGAGGGGATGATCGCAGTGTTGGGCTGGTCAAAGAGTTGTTTGCTCTCCCGCAGGTGGAAGTGGCCAGCCATACCCATTCGCATCCGTTTCATTGGGCTTTTTATCGAGATTATGACCGTGCCAAAGAGCTTGCGCTTATTCGTGAGAAGAATGTTGCAAAAGAGCCAGCAGCTGAGGGACCTGTGAGCTGGCTCTCCAAGCGTTTCTTTGGTGAGAGTGGCAAGGCTTCTTTCAAGACATATCTTGCACAGAATGTGTCTATGCCGCGTTATTACATGCGCAAACCGTTTTCGCTTGTGGGAGAGATCGGAGGTTCTCTTTCTCAGGCCGAAAGCTTTGCGCCGAGTGGTAAAAAAGCGAAGTTGTTCTTGTGGTCTGGTGACACGCAGCCGTTTGAGGAAGCGCTTGCGCATACTCGTAAGCTTGGTGTTTACAACATGAATGGCGGCGATACGCGGTTTGACCGTGACTGGCCTTCTTTGAGTTATGTGGCCTCCTTATCCCGCCAGGTTGGCGCAGAGCGGCAGATCTATGCTGTCTCCAGCAACGAGAACACATATACGAATGACTGGACGGGGCCATTCTACGGATTTTCGCAGTTGCATCAGACCGTTGATAATACTGAGAGCCCGATCCGGCTGAGGCCCTACAATGTGTATTACCACACCTATTCTGCGGAACATGATGCATCGCTGCGAGCGGTTCGGAAGCATTTGGATCGAGCGCGTGATGGGGCTTATTTGCCGATCTTTGCCTCGCAGTATGCTGCTATTGCAAATAGCTTTTTTGGGGTGAAGCTCTACCAGACGAGTGATCACAGCTGGCTTGTTTTGAATCGAGAGCGTCTTCAGTCGTTTCGCTTTGATGATGCAGAGCAGTGGCAGATTGATTTGGCGAAGAGCAACGGCGTTATTGGCTCAAAGCACCACCAGAACTCGCTGTATGTTTCGCTGGATCCGGCGGTTCGTGTTCCGGAGATTGTGCTGAAATCATCGCACAGTACAGGCGATGAGCATGTTGCCAGCATCACGGAAGCCCGGTGGCAGGTTTACGACTGGGTGCATAAGCCTTGCCGCATTGGTTTTCGTGCTTTTGGGTTTGGAGCTGGGGAGTTTCAGTTTCGTGGACTGTCTTCAAGCCTTCATCGGGTGAAGGTGAGGAGAGAGGATGAGCTTGTCTTGAGTGATGACGTTCAGCCTTTGCCGGATGGATCTTTGCGTTTGGATCTGGCTGTATCCGGGATGGAGCCATTGGACATTTCATTGACATGTAAAAACTGGGCTTCGACAGCACGCATGGCGACGACGGGGAGGCAGCCATGATCCGCTTCCTCAAGTATTTGTCGCTTTATCTGCTGTTTCTGGGGATCGGTTATGCGCTTGTTCCGGGGCAAACAGAGAAGATTGCTGTTCAGATCAAAGAGCAAAAGTATCATGAGGCTCGGGAGCATTTGCTGGCCTCATTTGAGGAGGACGACAGTAGTCCGGAGGAGTATCTTCAGCTGGCTGAGATTGCAGAGCAACTGGGGTTTGTTGAGGAGATGCACCGCATGCACGAGGCGTATATTGAACGTTCTCCTGATGACCTTTGGGTGCTGCGCAAGATTGAGCTCTACCACCGCTTGGCAGGTGACTTTCGAGGATATGTGGAAGCCTTAAAGGCGGTCGCACGATTGAGCGCTGAGCCTGAGGATCGTAACAGGCTGCTCTCCACGTTGCAGTTTGAGGGGCTTTATGAGGAAGAGCTCTCAGAGCTTTCCTTCTTTGACGGTAAAGGAGTGTTGACGCCTCAACAACTTGGCCGGTTGGGCATGTTGCATTTTCAGGGGGAGAGGATGGAAGTGGCTGCGGCTGCTCTTGCCAAGCATCACGAAAGTGCTCCTTTGACATCCAAGCATTGGCCTGCACGTCTGGCCTATTTTCATAGCCTACTTGAAATCGGTGACTTTCTGAAGGCCGAAACTGTTGCTCTCAGTCTGCGAGAGACAAACAAGCCTTGGGCTGATTTTGATTTCCGGAGCGAGTTTTTGCGGTATGGCCGTGATGAGTACATGCGGGAGGTTGAGGTGCCTGAGGGGCTAGCTGCGATTTTATCTTGTGTCATCAGGCCCAAGGAGGGCGATCAAGACTGTCCATGACATTGTGACTTCATAGGCTCTGGCTGATGCTTTTGAAGATGCATCAGCCTCAGTTGTTGGTGTCTTGACTGCTCTCAGTTACGCACTGCCGCGGATGACCAGTTCGGGTTCTACCACGACGGACATTTCCTGCTGATCCGGGTCTGCAAGGCGCGCTTCCAGCGTGTTCATGAGGTTTTGGACAATCTCGTCGATTGGATTGGTTGCTGCAGTCAGATCAAAGCAGGGCCAGGCAGCCATTGGCATGTTGTCTGATCCTACGACGGCGACATCTTCCGGAACACGCAGGTTCAATATGGATTTTGCTGCATTCAAAACCCCAAGAGCGGCAGCATCCGAGACACAGTAAAAGGCGTCAGGCGGATTATCACTTTGCAGGAGGCTCAATGCGGCCTGCAGGCCGCTTTCGAAATCGAACCGGGTTTGTGACACTCCGCGGGGTTGAAGGCCAGCTTCGCCGAGTGCTTCCAGATATCCTTCGCGGCGACCTGTGTCTGCTGTGATGCCTTCAATACCGCCGATGTAAGCGATCTTTTTGCATCCGCGTTTGATTAGGTGCCGCGTGCCAAGCAGACCGCCGCGCTTGTAGTTTAACCACACACAGTCTGCGCCTTTGACCATTGGTCCCAGCCCTGTGTAGATCAATGGCACGTGCATTTTCTTGCTGTTTTCGATCACTTGCAGATCGACTGTGCCGGCTCGCACGATGGCCGCTGAAACCGGATACATCAGTGCTTTGCCCAGTGTCTCGGCAATGTTCTCTTCTTCCTCAGAGCGTATTTGCAGGGCCCATTTTCCGCGTTTTTGTAGGGCGGTCGACAGGCGATTGAAGAAATCTTTATCGTACATGCCATCGGTGTTTCCGAAGACGACAGCGACCAGATCTGATTCTTGTTTGATGAGGGAGCGTGCAAGTGCGTTGGGGCGATACCCCATCTCAGAAGCGACTTTTAAAATGTGATCGCGAGTCGCTTTGTTGAGGCGATTCTCTGCCGTGAACGCACGGGAAACAGCAGAGACAGAAACGCCTGCGGCACGTGCAACATCTTTACCTGTCAGTCTTTTCATCGCTTCTTACTATCTTGGATGATTGTCATTTTAACTTCAAAGAAGTCGCTTAGTAGATCTCTATTGCAATCGATTGCCAAAACTCATAGCATAATGCTTTGGTTGCTTAAAGGGGGGCAAGTTTCCGGAATGGTTGGCGTAGGAATCGAAATCGAAAAGCTTTGTGTTGGTTACGACAAGACCCGTGTTCTTCATGACATTGATCTTGAAATCAACTCGTCTGAGTTTGTTGCGCTGCTGGGTTCATCTGGCTGCGGAAAGACAACTCTTCTGAAAAGTCTCTCCGGTTTCATCAAACCCATGTCGGGGCAGATCCGCGTTAACGGGAATGATGTTGCACAGTTACCACCCGAGCAACGCAACATGGCGATGGTGTTTCAAAGTTATGCGCTCTGGCCTCATATGACGGTTCGTCAGAACATGGGGTATGGCCTGAAGCTGCGTGGGATGTCCAAGGAGCAAATCAACCGGAAGGTTGATGAGCTGTTGACGCTGCTGGGACTTGCGGATTTTGGGGACCGCAAAGTGCCCAACCTTTCTGGTGGTCAGCGTCAACGTGTGGCGCTTGGCCGGGCACTGGCTGTCGATTCCCCGATCCTGTTGCTGGATGAGCCACTTTCCAATCTTGATGCCCGCATTCGCTTGTCCATGCGACATGAGATCCGTTCTTTGCAACAGCGTATGGGTTTGACGGCAGTGCATGTGACCCACGACAGGGAAGAAGCGATGGTCATGGCCGATCGCATTGTTATTCTCAATGGAGGACACGTTGCGCAGGTGGGCACACCGCTGGAAGTTTATGAGCAGCCAAAGTCCAATTTTGTTGCGACCTTTATGGGCGCTGAGAACGAAATTGCCCTCAATGTTGAGCGTGCAAATGGAACTTTGAGCATTGCAAGGCAGGAGGCCGTCAAGGCTGCCAGCTTAAGCGTTTCAAACGAGATTGGTGATGGAGGTGTGAACTGGCAGGCATCAGCTGCCGGATCTGTTCGGGGGCGTTTCCGCTCCAGTGCAGCACATTTGCGTGCCGATGAAGCCGTACCTGAGGGGCATTTGGCTCTAGCGGGTAGGGTGACACAACTCAGCTATCCGGGGGGGGTATTTCGCTACGAAATAGAAAGCGCCGGGCAGCTCTACATGATCGACGATCCTTGTCGATATGCAGTTGGCGATGTGGTGACGATCTGCGTGCCAGCTGGTGGGCTTCACCTTTATTCCGAGGCGGCCTGACACCTTTTTAAACGTGAATAGAACTTTTTTCTCAACGATCTTAACCCAGGAATTTTGAGTGATGACACTTAAGTCAGTTCTTACAGGTGCAATCTCAGGTGCTGTGATTGCTGTTGCTCTGCCTGCGTCGGCTGAAACCCAGCTGAACGTGATTACCGGCGGCTCCCAGAACATGGTTGAATATGTGACCGATTATCTGGGCCCGCTTTTTGAAGAAAAATACCCAGGCGTGAAAGTTCGCGTCACAGGGACTGGCCCGGGAGATGCTGGTTCTCAGAAAATTCTTGAAAAGCTGGAAGCACAGTCTGCTGCGGGTAAAGAGCAGTGGGACATCGACGTTATTGTTGCTGCGCAGAAGAAAACCGGCGAGATGAAAGAAAAAGGCCTTTTGGCTGATTTCCGCGACAACATCGAAACCGGCAAAATGGTGACGCGCGCGACGGCTGAAAATGCGCTTGGCGTTTATGTTGGCGGCTATGTGATGCCAATGTTCCATAGCCAGACGGCGATTGCTTTCAACCCGGCTTTGGTGCCAAACCCACCAGAATCTTATGATGAGCTGCGTGCATGGGTAGAGAAGTACCCAAAACAGTTCGGCTATAATGGCATTAAAAACGGTATGTCCGGCGTCGCGTTTGTGACTGGCTGGATGTACACCTACGCAGGCGATACTAAGACCCTGCAGAGCGGTCCATATGATCCGGCGAAGAAAGACACCTGGGCGCAGGCTTATGCTGATCTGAAAGCGTTCAACGAGAACGTGACTTTCACTCCGGGTAATGCTGGTACTCTGGACATGTTGAACCGTGGTGAGATCGTGATGGGTCCAGTTTGGGTCGACATGTTCTATTCCTGGCAGGGCGATGGCCGTATTCCACCAAACCTGAAGCTGAAACTGATTGCACCGGGTATGCCTGGTCAGCCTTACTACTACGCAACCCCAGCGAAGGCTGCGAACAAAGATCTGGCTGAAAAGTTCATTGAGTTGGCAACCAGTCCTGCTGTTCAGGCAGAAGGCATTGTGAACCGCTTCAATTGGTATCCAGGCATTGATGCAGACCACGTGAAAGCAGCTTTGGATGAGGAAGTCTGGTCCAAGTTGTTCACTGACGTCACACCTCTTGAACTGGCTCAGAAAGGCAAGCCGTTCCCGATTGGTCCTTACTTTGACGACATCAAAGAAGGCTACGAGCGGCAGGTTTCTAACTAAGCATATCTGAAAGAAACCGGGAGGGGCATGCGTCTCTCCCGGCAAGTTTGGTTTTGGTGAGAGGTGGTGTCCATGAGTGGACAAAGTATGTCAGTTGGGCCGGGTCGGATGGGGGCAATATTGCTTGTTGCACCCGCACTGTTGATGATCGGCTTTTTGTTTGTTTATCCCTTTGGCTATTCTGTGGTTTCAGCCTTCACAGACAATGGCGAAGGCAGCTGGCATATCGCCAATTTTACTAAGGCTATTGAGTTCTATTCCAAAGATATTCTGTTTACGATTGTGATTGTCAGCCTGTCTACGGTGGTTATCGGTGTGCTGGCTGTTGCTATTGCGGGCTATCTGACGCTTGGCGAAAACCCGACGGCTGTCGCTGTTCTCAAGTGGCTTTATCGGTGGCCGTTGTTCATTCCGTTTATTGTGAGTGCGCAGTTGATGCGGACGTTTTTGGCAAAGAACGGGATGATGAACAACATCCTCACCAGCTCTGGCATTATCGAGCCACTGGCGGCGCAGAGTTATCTGGACTGGCGTGGGATTGTGATCACCTTTGTCTGGAAGCAGACGCCGTTTGTGGCTCTGCTTGTTGCGGGCGCTATGGCTTCCATTGACCGTACCACGATTGACGCTGGCCGGATTTTTGGGGCTTCCCGCCTGCGTATTCAGATTGAGCTTGTGGTGCCGCAGATTGCGACGACCCTGATGGTTGGGTTGATCCTGTCTTATGTGGTGATGCTGTCTGTTCTTTCTGTGCCGCTTATGATCAACGCGCAGTCACCGACCATGCTGACTGTTGATATGGCGTGGCGGATCAACTCCTACGGCGACTATGGCGTCGCTAATGCGCTGGGCATCATGTCCTATCTGTTTACCGGGGTGGTTGCGTGGTTCTATCTGCGTCAGAGCCTGAAAGATAAGGGAGCATAAGATGGTGCAAGCTGCTCTTTCTTCCACTTGGGTGCGCACAGTTACCCGTGTTCTCACCATGAGCCTGCTGGCTTTTGCGATCTTTGGCCCGATCACCAACATGCTTTTGTGGGCTGTCGCGGAAGTTTGGTACTTTCCTTACAAGCTGCCTCTGGAGTATGGCTTTTCCTTCTGGGAACGGGTTTTCCGCCCTGAGGGCAATGCGACTGAGGCCCTGTTCTCCAGCATCTGGATTGCGCTGCTAACTGTGGTGGTCAGTCTGGCGATTGCCATTCCAGCTGGATATGCTCTGGCGCGTGGGAAAATGCCGTTCCGCTATCTCATCATGCTGCTGTTTCTCCTGCCACAGGCCTTTCCGGCGGTCGCTGTGCATATGAATGTTGCGCGCATTTTCTATGGATTGGATCTGACCGGTTCCATTGCAGGTGTTGTGCTGGTTCACGCCAGTCAGGGGCTGGTGTTTGCTGTATGGATTGCGACTGCTGCCTTTGCTGCAGTGGATGCGGAACTGGAAGCTGCTGCGCGTAACATGGGGGCAGGGCGCTGGTGCACGTTTACTGATGTGACATTGCCTCTGGCTTTGCCGGGCGTTATGGCGAGCGCGATCTTTGTGTTCCTTATCTCCATGGACGAGTTCACCGGAACCTACTTTGTTGGTGCGCCAGATGTCGTGACGCTGCCGATGTTGCTGTTTACCTCCAGCATGGAAGGCAACTACCAAATCGCGTCCATCTCCTCCCTGATCCTGCTGGTACCATCCGTCGGCTTCATGCTGTTTATTGAACGGTTTCTGAAAGCGGATGTGCTTGCAAAGGTGGGGAACTGAGGTCGCTTGAGAGACTAGATTGAGAGCGTCAATTGGGATTTGATCATTTGTTGTTTTGATCTCAATCTTGAATGCTTATGCAAGCAGGCAGGGTAACTCTATAGGACGTCGTAAGACGAAGTGCCTCGGGTGGAAGTTTGGCTTAATTGTTGGGTATGGCTTCGTTGTTGCTTGCGCTCTACCTTTTGGGGAGTTTGATGGGCTGCCTTGAGGGGAGAACTGCAGATGCGTTTGCGCCTGGTGCTTGGGGATCAGTTGAGTTTGTCTCTTTCCAGCCTGCGCGATGCCAAGCCGGGTGAAGATGTCATTGTGATGGCCGAGGTGCGTGAGGAAGCGACTTATGTTCGTCATCACAAGAAGAAGATTGCGTTTCTGTTTTCGGCGATGCGCCATTTTGCTGAGGAGTTGAGGTCTCGGGGGCATCGGGTTGTTTATGTAAATTACGATTGTGCTGAAAATACTGGTCGTTTGTTTGGGGAAGTCCTTCGATTAATCAAAAACGACACTGTTTCTGAAGTCATTGTGACAAAGCCCGGTGAATATCGCCTGTTGGATGAGATGGAGAGCTGGCAGGAGCGGTTGGGTGTGCCGGTAGAGCTGCGTGATGATGACCGCTTTCTCTGCTCTGCTGAAGATTTTCAAAAGTGGGCGTCCGGGCGAAAGAGTTTACGGCTGGAGTACTTTTATCGAGAGATGCGACGTGATCATGTCATCTTGATGGAGGGTGACAAACCTCTGGGCGGACAGTGGAATTATGATCATGACAACCGCAAGAAGGCACCAAAGGAGTTGGCTGTTCCAGCTCCTTTTTCTGTAGAGCCAGACGAAATCACAGAGGAAGTTCTGGCGCTTGTTGCGGAGCAGTTTCCTGAGCACTTTGGTGACTTGCAGCCGTTTTCTCTTGCGGTGACGCGTGAGGATGCGCTTAAGGCGCTGGATCAGTTTGTTGCTGAGCGTCTCGGCAGGTTTGGTGATTATCAGGATGCAATGGTTCAGGGCGAACCCTGGATGTTTCATAGTCACATCAGCTTCTACCTCAATTGCGGATTGCTGCTTCCTCTTGAGTGTGTTCGTGCGGCGGAGCGAGCGTATTTTGACGGGACTGCAGCGTTGAACTCTGTTGAGGGTTTCATCCGCCAGATTGTGGGGTGGCGAGAGTTCATTCGTGGGATCTATTGGCTTTCCATGCCTGACTACGCAGGACTAAATTATTTTGAGGCCTCTCGCGATCTACCTGAGTTTTACTGGACCGGTGAGACGCAGATGAATTGTCTTCACCAGTGTATTGTGGAGACAAAAGCGAATGCTTACGCGCATCACATTCAGCGGCTGATGGTGATCGGGAATTTCTCGTTGCTTGCCGGGCTTGCTCCCAAACAAGTGAGTGAATGGTATCTCGCAGTTTATGCAGATGCTTATGAGTGGGTGGAGTTGCCCAATGTGAATGGAATGATCCTGTTTGCGGATGGTGGGTTGTTTGCTTCAAAGCCATATGCAGCCAGTGGTGCTTACATCAACAGAATGTCGAACTACTGTGAGCATTGCTCTTATTCTCACGCAACGAAGACGGGTGAGAAAGCCTGTCCCTTCAACTACCTTTATTGGAATTTTCTGGATCAGAATGAAGAGAAACTCCGAGGCAATCCCAGAGTCTCGATGATCTACCGCAGCTGGGACAAGATGAGTGACAGCAAGAAGAACGAGATCAGAAGTGATAGCCGCCGTTTTCTTGCGCTGTTGGATGCAGTAAAATGAACTTATTGGGAAGGTAGATTTGGGTGTGAATAGCTGAGATTTTATAATCTCAAACAGAAAAAAGGCCTCTCGCGATGAGAGGCCTTTTGTGGCTGGTCACCCATGATGCCAGGACGGTGGGACATCTGGGAGGGACGGTAGTCTCCCTTATGGATTTACAACCACATAAACTGTTGCACCGTTTTCGACGATGGCTTGATAATAGACGCCACCACAGTTGTAGTAAGCGTTGTAAGGTGTGCAGCCTGCGACGTCTTGGCGACGGTTGACACGGCGGGATGTGCGACGGGCGGTCCGGCGAGCTGCATTGCGCTCTGCTGTCTGGGCATTTGCCTCACCGATTTTGAAGGAGATTGGTGAGATGGACTTGGTGCCAGGCTGCGAAGGTCTTGGGTTGTAATCCACTGTGTAACCAACGGAGAGGGCAACTGCTGCGATTGTCAGGGCTTTGATAGACATTTTTCTTCTTCTTTTTATTGGTGGTCGTAAGGTTTTGCTTCGGCTTTCAGGTTTCTTGCCGATGGTCCTTACTGCTCTGACCACTGGGTTGTTTTGAAGAGAACGGATTGCTCAGATTGCCAGTTAGGCTGCTCTCTTCGATGGTACTCCCGAGCGGAACCAGTCCGGATCCTTGAGTTCTTGATCGGTTTACTTTCCGTCTTCGGGAGAAAACTGTTTTCTTTGGGGTTTCTAATCTGATCGCCTTAGTGAGCGGATCCTGCAAGGCCAATTCCGATTGCAAGGCCAAGCCATGCTTTTACTCGAAGGCCGACTGCTTTGATGACGCCGAGGGCTGAGATTACGTGGGCTGTTACACCGCCTGACATGTCGCCTTTCAGGTCTGTTGTATAGGTCTGCACAACACATCCACTGCCTGGGACCAGATACTTCTGGTGTTCCGGGTAGACCAGATCGAGGTGAGCAACGACCTGACCACGTTTGGCGCGTTCTCCTGGTTCCATCAACTTGCCGGATGGTGCCATCTGGCCGGAGGAGATTGACTTCTGAATGCGAGAGATCCGTGCTGGAAGAACCGTGTGGAACATCGCAATGTTAAAGTTACTTTCACAGGCGATCTCAGCTGCCATGCCTTCGTAAAGTTCAGTGCGGGAAACCTGAGAGAAACCAGCAACCACACGAGAACCTTCCTTTTGGGTTCGGTCCGGGATGATCACCATGGCCGGAGCCATTGCTGCCTGTGCTGCTCGGGCTCCAACATGCAGGGTCACTTGCTCAACAACACCATCAACCAGACTGTAAACCCGTGTCTTTTTCAGTTCTATTTCAGCCTGCTCAAGTGTGGACTGGGCACTTGCCAGTTGTGATGGAAGAGTAGAGTGCGCTTGCACTTTTGCAGCTTCCAGTTTTGCTTTCGCTGCTTTCACATCTGCCACACTGGTGTCTCGCTGCGAAATAGCACGTTCCAATCGGGCTCGCTGGAAGGCTGCAGAGTTTTTCATCTTAAGCTCTTCGTGATCCGCCAATGTCATCTCAGCCTGATTCAGACCTGTTTTGGCTGCATCCAGCGCTGCATCTGCAGTTTCCACTTCCAGATGTGCGGTTTTGATAGCGCTTTTGATTTCGTCAATCTTGCGGTTTGCATGATCAACTTTGGCCTTTTCCATTGCACTTTCTGTACTGAACAGTGGGTCGCCAACTTTGACACGGTCGCCACCAGTGACGAAGACTTCTGTGACTGTTCCGCCGTTTTCGGCAACAACAGGAACCGTTTTGAAAGGCACGATGCCAGTGAACGACTTCGGGTAGTAATAGAACACCGCAAAGAAGACGGCGAGAGCCATAAACACCCACAAAACCAAGGCATAATGCACGTTGTAGAGAGTAATCGGCATGCCCTTCCAGCGCAGGTACCATACCCGCAGCACAAAAGGAAAAGAGGTGACAAGAAGCTCAATCATTTGTTTGCCTCCTGCATTTTAGGCGTCCACCACAGCATAAAATCGCGAGCGATCGCTGTAAGGATCAGGGAGGCCGGAAGCAAAATGCTGAAATGAGACAGGGCCGGCATAACTTCATAGGCAAGGGCTACAGTCAGCATCACTGGCACTGTTGTGCGAAGCGGTGTTCCCTTTGCCTTGTGTTCCGCATAGCGGTCAAAGCGGGAATAAAGATGCACAATCAAAAGAAAGGCCAGAAAGAAAACAACAATACTGACAATGGAGTAACTGTCAGATTCTCCTGGTGGAACCCACCAGCGTGGTTCACCACCTGCCGCTGAGGCTTCGGTGGTTAATGCGCCAACTACCATGACGCTTGAAAGGATGATCGACTTCACGGTGAATGTCCTTTGCTTTGATTAGAAAGCTACCGTCCTAGGCAGCACCGTTTGTTGATGTTCGTAAATTAACGTATGAGCAAAGGACGTTCTTTAGAGTTCTGGCCATCGATTTTTGATTTCTGGACATTTGAGAGGCTAATCGACGCAAAAGAATGTTGAAGCGCCCCTCTCAGACAGAGTGGAAGTCAGCATGACACGCATAAGCGCCTACCGATTGCGCCATGCAGCGCAAGTATATGGGCGGGAGCCAAACGCGGCTCTCGGCTTTGACAAGATCCTGGAGGCTGTCGGTGTTTCAGTGGAAGAGCTGAGCAACGCAACAGCCAGAATAGATCTGCAACGAGAAGCCGCTGCGCTGGAAACAGCCTGCGAGGCTTTGGAGGACCCAACCTTCGCGGCTCGCGCTGGCCTCGCATCACCGGGAGCGAAGACACTACTGGCGTATTTGGCTCAGGCCAGTGACAACATCGGACAAGTGTTTCGCTTCGCGCAAAAATACTACGCATTGGAAGACCCGGATCTTCGCTTTGATCTGGATGGCAGTGAAGCTGAGCCCACCATTTGCCTGAGCAGTGACATTCTCAGCGCGCATCAATTCCCAAGACATCGCGAGTTTCTGGTATTTGGCTTGCTCAAGCGCACAGAGCAAATTGCGGGCGATGGCTTTGGAAAGATGTCCGTCATGTTGGAATGTGAGGACACAGAGCACTGCGCGCGTCTTTCTGAGTTGGCAGACTGCGAGGTTGCAGGCGTTCAATCAATCAACGGCGTGAGGTTGCCCACTGGTGGGTTCGAGTTTCAGATCGCGACTTCCGACACAGCTTTGCGAGAGCATTTGCTGAAGCATGGAGAGGAACGACTGAGCCAGTTGCCGCAAAACCGAACCGGCCTGTCTGCCAAAGTCATCAAACTGGTGCGCTCCCGCTTACCCGGCAGCCTGCCGAGCGGTGATGAGGTTGCCAAAGAACTCTGCATGACCCGCCGGACCCTGACGCGCAAACTCTCCGAGGAAGGCACCAACTTCAAGTCTCTGGTGGAATCTGCCCGTTGCGATCTGGCAAAGCGTTTGCTGGTGGGAACAGACAGCATCGCCCAGGTCGCCTTCCTGCTCGACTTCGCCGACCAAGCCGCCTTCTCCGTCGCCTTCAAACGCTGGACCGGCGCCACCCCCGCAGTATTCCGCAAGGCGAAGACGTAATTGGTATTGGAAGTTCGATAGTTAGAAGTGCAAGCGTGATCTGAAAGTTACCTCGCTGCGTAAGAGCAAACAGAGAGGGCGTTATGGCAGAACATGAGAAGCTTGTTTGGATTATTGGAGCGAGTTCCGGCATTGGAGCAAGCCTTGCCCAGTTGTATGCGCGTTCTGGATGGCAGGTTGTTGTCAGTGCGCGAAATGAGCAGAAGCTTCAGGCTGTTGCTCAGGATGCCAGCAATGTTGACGTGATGCCGCTTGATGTGACCGATGCAGTGCAAGTCTCTGAGGCATTGGAGCGTTTTCAGCAGACTGACAAACTGCCTGACCTTACGGTGTATTGCTCAGGCGTGTACTTTCCCGGCGGCATAGATGTGTTGAGTGAAGAGCATTCTGTGGCTTCCATGGATACGAATTACTTTGGTGCTGTACGTGTGATTGCGGGGCTCTTTCCGTTGCTGAAACAGCAAGGTGCAGGTCACATCGCGATCATCAGTTCTTTAAGCGGGTATTGCGGTCTTCCCAACGCTGCCTGTTATGGGCCAACCAAAGCGGCGTTGATCAACCTGTGTGAGAGTCTGAAGCCTGACTTTGACAAGGCTGGGATTGACCTGTCACTTGTGAATCCGGGCTTCGTAAAGACACCCATGACTGACAAGAACACCTTTGAGATGCCGTTTCTTTTGGAACCAGAGCAGGCTGCCAAGGATATCTATAATGGGCTAGAGAAGCGTAAGTTTGAGATTTACTTCCCGTTCCGTCTTGCTGCTATCATGAAGATCCTGCGCTTGTTGCCATACGCTCTCTACTTTCCGGTTACGAGAAGGATGAGTAAACGATGACTGAGAGAGCTGATCTGGAGGCTGCTGCAAAGCTGTATGCGCTTTTCTTTGAAGAGGTTACGCCGGACCGTATCGAAGACGTTCATGAACTCATCAGTGATGATGTGCACTTCATTGATCCGTTTAATGATGTGAAAGGGCGTGCCAACTTCGAAAAGGTCTTTCACAAGATGTATGAGGATGTTCAGGAGCCACGGTTCAAGATACTCGATCTGGCGTGGTCTGGTGGCCTGTGTTTCATGCGTTGGGATTTTACCTGCAAGCAAAAACTGCTTGGCAACTGGGGCGTGCGGGGGGTGACAGAGGTGCACTTTGACAAGGATGCCAAAGTTTGTGCTCACTATGATTACTGGGATGCTTCACGTCATTTCTATCGCAAGCTGCCGGTTATTGGGGCGATGATCAGGTGGATTGCGTCGCGTGCTGCGATCTAAAGGATTGGTTGGGCTTGTTTGGCCCAACTTCATCTTCGTCAAATTGGTTTTCTGATCTGAAACAGGCCAACATTGATGGTTCCCTCAGCAAAGCCAGCCTCACAATATGCCAGATAGTAATGCCACATCCGCTTGAAGCGGCTGTCGTAGCCCAGCTTGGCAATTTCTGGCCAGCTCTGGAAGAACGACTTTCTCCAGCGTACGAGTGTCTGCTCGTAGTCTGCACCAAAGAACTCACGTGTCACGAGTTGCAGTTTTTGTTGCTCAATCTGCCTTGAAAGTTCCTTAGCTGAGGGGAGCAAACCTCCCGGGAAGATGTAGCGCTGAATGAAATCAACGTTCTTGCGGTAACTATGGAACTTTTCGTCAGAGATGAGAATTGCCTGAATTACGGCAGTGCCACCCGGTTTCAGGCGAGACTTCAGCTTTTCAAAATAACCGGCCCAGTTCTCTTCACCCACTGCTTCGATCATCTCGATTGAGACTATGGCGTCGTACTGGCCTTGCGTTTCGCGATAATCGCGCAGTTCGAAGGATGCAGTTCCGTCAGTTTCTTGGGATTGAAGGCGGGATTGAGCAAATCTGAGCTGTTCCTGCGAGAGTGTGATGCCGTGCACATCACGCCCGGCAGTGCAGGCATGTTCAGCAAAACCGCCCCAACCGCAGCCAATCTCCAGAATTTGTTGGTCTGGTTGTGTATCGGTCATCTGCAAGACACGATTATACTTTCTACGCTGGGCGTCTTCGAGTGTTTCGTGCTGTTTTAGCTTGTAAGCAGATGAGTAGGTCATCGTCTCATCGAGCCAGTGGCTGTAAAAGTCATTTCCAAGATCGTAGTGGAACGCGATGTTGCGCTTGCTGCCGTTCAATGTGTTTGCATTTGCCAAATGGCGCAAGCGGGCGAAAGCGCGTGAGAGGATGCCGCGTTTTGTGACGGACTGCATGATGTGTTTGTTGGCCACCAGCAAATCGAACAGGGACCTCAGGTCACTGCATTGCCAGTCTTCTTCCAGATACCCTTCGGCCAATGCGAGAGAGTTACCGGAAAGGAGACGCCATAAAAGGCGAGTGCTTAAAATCTTGACGGTTACGACCGGGCCTTTCCCAGAGGGGGTGCCATAGGAAAGCATTTGATCATTGGGAAGAATGACCCACAAATGACCTTCGGAGAGACGGCGGAGCATACGGTCCAGCAATGTCTTCCAGAGTTTTGAAGAGAGGTTAAGCTCTGTCATTTTTGTGCCGGTCAACGGACTGAGGGAGGAGTGATCTCTAAGTGTCATGGGTGTCTCCCTGAGTTTATTTTGGTCTTTTTGAGTGCTGGAGTTTGCTTGTGCATACTCGTTACGATGGATGCTGGCGGTGATGGTCGCTTGTGAAAGCAAGCGCCTTTGATCCAGAGTTTGAGGGCTTCGAAATGAATGAGCCCCAGGATTTTTGCCGAATTCTGGAAGTACCGAAGGCCGATCTTGAGGAGACGCGTTGTTGTCGCTGCTTTTTGCTTTCCCTGAAAACTGGCGGTCAATACAGGAGCGTTGCCCTGTGTCAGCCGAATGATGAGTGAAACATGGTCTGTTGGCGGGCGCGCCACAAAATGATAATGGCCGGAGACTTCCAGAAACGGTGAAACATGGAAGTTCTTTGGGCAGGAGTGTCGGTAGGCCTGTTGAATGCCTTGATGCTCGGATGGCGTTATTTCAACGGCATAATGGTGCATGTCGCCAAAGGTGTTTCGAACCTGATAGAGAATGGCTTCCAATCTGTTTTTCGAATAGCAGTAGAACACACTGATTGGATTGAAGGCTCCTCCTAAAAATCTAGGGTAGGCGAGGAGCCGTATCTGTTCGGGAATGGCAGTGATGTGCGCTTGTTTCAACACATCCTCTACATAACCGCGCAGGGATGAATGACCTTCTTCCATGTGGTCTGATGGATGGAAGCTGAATAGGTTGAACCGGTCGACGGACAGTAAGTGCGATATCTGGTTCACGTCCTGTAATCGGTCGATGTCGATTGAAAAGGAAACGGCTTTATAGCTGAGTTTGTGTTTGATCTGATCATGACGGCAGTGCACCACATCGCCCAGGTAGATCCTGAGCGGTGCATTTGTAGAGTCCTGCCGTCGTCCTGTCAGGATCATTCCGCAGCCTCCTGACAGCTTCCGTAGGGCCAGTCTTCAGGCAGGCCGATGCGTCCGTTGGGATTATCGCATGTCCATGGGCGTTGGACGTTACCGAGCGCCTCAGCGACGGCCAGGCCAGACTGCAACCCATCCTCATGGAAGCCATAGCCCAGGTAAGCGCCGCAGAACCAAGTGCGCCGTTCCCCCTGAATTTGCCAAAGTTGCCTTTGAGCGGACAGTGCAGTTTGATCGAATACCGGGTGGGAGTATTGGAAGGTGCGCAGTACGGAGCCTTCAGCTGGCTGATGGCTCGGGTTGAGGGTGACAAATACATCCTCAGAGGTGCTCAGTCTTTGAAGGGCATTCATCCAGTACGTCACGCACAGAGCGTTGTTTCCCATTTTATTGCCAATAAAGTTCCACGCGGACCACGTTGCTTTGCGCTTCGGCATAAGAGAAATGTCGCGATGCAGGATGGCGATGTTTCGCTGATACCGGATTGATCCGAGGATCTGGCGTTCTGCGCGAGAGGCATTGCCTTCCGCATTGAGCAGGGCAAGTGCTTGATCTGAGTGACACGCAAACACGACATGATCGTAGGAGGATGCGTGACCGCTTCTTGAGTAAACCGTGATCGATCCGGGTTTGCGCTGGATGTCTGAGATGCCGGCATTCAAAATGACTTTGCCGGAAATCTCTGAGGCGAGTTTTTGAACGTAGTTGCAAGACCCGCCAGAAACTGTGCGCCATTGCGGTCTGTCGCGTACTTGCAAAAGGCCATGATTGTTGCAAAAGCCGATGAACGTGCGGAATGGAAACTGCAACAATTGCTGTGGAGGCATAGACCAAATGGCAGCGCCCATGGGAAGCAGATGCTCATTGATGAAGTTGGCTGAATAGTTGTTTTGAGAGAGATAACAGCCCAGTGTTGCTGACTGGAGTTTTGGATCTTCGGCGTCCTGAGGGGCGTCCTTATAAAAGCGGAGCGTTTCCGATACCATGCGCAGGAAGCTGGGGCGGAAGAGGTTAGATTTTTGAGCGAACAGGCCTTTCAAACCTGAGCCAGAATATTCGCGGGCGCCTTGTTCGAGCGAAACTGCGAAGGACATTTCGGTTGGGTCTGTCTGGATATCCAGATGATTGAAGAGTGCAGTCAGGTTGGGATAGGTTCTTTCGTTATAGACGATGAAACCGGTATCTACAGCGACGTCTTTATCAGCGACTTTTACGTGCTGCGTGTTGGCGTGGCCGCCGAGACGATCATCTTTCTCGTAGACATCTACATCATGACTTTTAGAGAGAAGCCAGGCTGAGGAAAGACCGGAAATTCCACTCCCAATAACTGCAATTTTCATAGCTCACATCCAATCCAAAGTTTCTCTTTTTAGGAGCGTTGATTGGAAATGGATCACCTTAGGCAGGAAAAAGTGATCCAATTGACAAACTGTTTGGTAAAAAGACTATGTGACACAACCCGGCGGTTTGCAGAGCGATGGTTACGATGCAGCTTCAAAATAATGATGGCGAGAGCGAGAACAGCCTGACCTCCGCAGATTTGAGCGCTTTGCTCCAGTCTCTTGGCCAAGAGCGGTCTCGTCAGACATTTCGTCAGCTCTTCGAGTTCTTTGCTCCTCGGCTCAAGACCTACTTTCTCAAAGGTGGAGCAACCTCTGAGCTGTCAGAGGAACTGGTTCAGGAAACCTTTGTGATCGTATGGCGAAAGGCTGAGATGTTTGATAGTCGTAAGGCTTCAGCGTCGACCTGGATTTACACGATCGCTCGTAACCTCCGGATTGATCGTTTTCGTAAAGAGCGGCGGTATCTTTTCAAAGATGATCAGTTTTTTGCCAATGCGCTGGTTGAAGAAGAGACGCAGTTTGATGACCATCACCAATCACAACTCAGCGAACGGGTGAAGAAGGTTCTTCCCCTGTTGCCAGCAGAGCAATCGACCATCATCAAACTGGCGTTTTATGAAGATGCCAGTCATTCAAAAATCGCCCAGTACCTGGAACTGCCGCTTGGGACTGTTAAATCCCGGATGAGATTGGCACTTGGGCGTTTACGGAAACTTTTGGAAGGGGTGGACCTATGATCAACCATCACCTCAGCGATGAAATTGTATGGGCTTATGCAACCGGGTCTTTGCCTGCGGGGCATGCCTTGCTCGTCTCCTGTCATCTGGAGCTTTGCCAAGGATGTAAGGCTCGCTTAGCTGAAGCGGAAGCTCTTGCAGGTGCTATGCTTCAAACGGGCGAGCAGCAAAAACCTTCTGACGACATGTTCGACCTTCTGATGGCTCGGGTTGAGAACGAGCCGACACTTTCAGCGGGTGCCTATCTGGCTGAACCCAAGCCTGAGAAGGGCGTGCCTTCGGCGCTGTGGGATGTGCTTGGGCATGGATACAGTGGCATCAAATGGAAGATGGTTGGCCCGGGGATCCGGCAGTTCATTTTGCCGATTAAATCGAGCGAAGGTGAAAGCGCACGTTTGTTGAAACTGTCTCCGGGGTTTGTCACACCTGAGCATTCGCACCACGGGTCAGAAATGACACTGGTGCTGCAGGGGTCGTTCAGTGATGAGACCGGACGCTATAAGATCGGCGATGTTCAGGAAGCAGACGAGCATGTGCATCACCAGCCCATTGCAGATACAGAAGAAGACTGCATCTGCCTTGCTGTGACCGACGCACCACTCGACTTCAAAGGCTTCTTTCCCAAGCTTCTGCAGCCATTTATTAGGATGTAATAGTATGCGTATGGGACACAATTGACGATTTGAGATAGTCAGTGATGATAAAATTGAGAAGATCAAATTTTCAATAAAAAAGACACCTTGCGGTGCCTTGTCGTCTCAATCTTCTTTTGAAGAGAGATGGTAGCGAGGGAGGGACTTGAACCCCCGACACGCGGATTATGATTCCGCTGCTCTAACCAACTGAGCTACCCCGCCATCCGGTGCGCTATGTTGCGGTGTTGACCGCCGCGCTGTGAAGGGGTGTATAAGGCCCAAGAGGGGTGGCGTCAAGCGTTCTTGGGTAAGTTTTGTGGAAATATGATCTCTTGTGAAAAACTCCATGAAAACCTAGGGTTAATGCCAATTTCGTTGAGCAATAACTGCCAGTTGCAGTTGTCAGGAACAAGAAAATCTCATTTTTTACCAAGTTGGAAATTCCGGAGTGGCTTTTCTGGGATTTGTGGGGCGGTGTCGTATTGAAACTGCGCAAGGCACTGGCTTGAGAAATCAAAATAAAACGCCCCGGTGACGATCAGGTCAGGCGGGGCGTTTTGAATAATTCTGTCAGTTTGGCAATGCGTTAGCCTACAGGAAAGCCTGCTGCTTCCCAGCCTTTTCCGAGTAGTGCTTTGAGGGCAGCTTCTGCGCCTTCCTGCTTTTCAGCACGCTGAATCCAACCGCCGCCGAGAACACGCGCTTCCTGACCGTCTTTGTCGAAGAAGACGCAAGCCTGTCCTGGGGCTACGCCGAATTCGCCTGCTACCAGCTCGACAAAAATGTTTTCGCCGCTCTTGCGCAGAATGGCTTCTGTTGGTGGGCGGGTAGAGCGCACCTTTGCATAAACAGTGATGCCGTCTTCCGGCAGATCGTCCAGCGTACCTGGGCCAATCCAGTTTACTTCGCGCAGCAGCAGGTTGTGGGTTGCTAACGCTTCTTGCGGACCGACAATCACACGTCGCCCATCTGCATCCAGATGAACAACATAGAGAGGGTCACCAGTTGCAACTCCGATACCGCGGCGCTGACCGATGGTGTAATGGATGATGCCGTTGTGTCGGCCAAGAACGCGGCCATCCACATGCACGATATCACCTGGTTCTGCCGCGTGCGGGCGAAGCTTGGCAATAACGTCTGTGTAGCGGCCTTCTGGCACAAAGCAGATGTCCTGACTGTCATGCTTGTCAGCAATTGCCAGTCCAAACTCATGTGCAAGTTCGCGGACTTCTGGTTTGGTCATGCCACCTAATGGGAAGCGTAGGAAATCTAGCTGTTCCTGCGTTGTTGCGAATAGGAAGTAGCTTTGGTCACGGTCCAGATCGACAGGACGGAACATGGCAAGCTGGTTGCCTTCCATGCCTGTCCGGACATAGTGACCTGTGACCAGCACATCAGCGCCCAAGTCCTTCGCCGTTTCCAGAAGGTCTTTGAACTTGACCGTCTGGTTACATGTTACGCATGGAATAGGTGTTTCGCCATTGATATAGCTGTCCGCGAAGCGTTCGATGACCTGCTCTTTAAAGCGGGATTCATAATCCAGAACGTAATGCGGAATGTCGAGTTTTTCTGCGACACGGCGGGCATCGTGGATGTCTTGCCCGGCACAGCAAGCGCCCTTGCGTTGGATTGCTTCGCCATGATCGTAGAGCTGTAGAGTGACGCCGACCACATCATAGCCTTCGCGTTTCATCATTCCGGCAACAACCGATGAATCAACGCCGCCTGACATGGCAACAACCACCCGTGTGTCTTCTGGGCGGCCGGGCAGGCCAAGACTGTTTAGCATTCCAATTACCTCATCCTGTAGGCGCGTTTAAGTGAGAGCCGTATCTATAACATCACGAGCAGATTTCAATCCTGGGAGACATTGAAGTCTGAAGCGCAGATTAGTTTCTTTTGCTTGCTTAGTGCTTGCTGCGCTCTGGCGATGGCTAAACGCGGGCTCTCTTTTTAAACGCTTCGCATGCGTACGCTTCGAGCGTGCTAGTTGGCGGGAATATACCTAAAACTCGACGGAAGGCCAATCTTTTTGATTGATGTTTTTACTTGCTGGGCATTTGTTGCCGAGGCGGGGGCAATAAGTGATCTTGTGGCCTATTCTTTGAAATGTTGATTTTAGTTTATCTATTTGAAAATGCTTATATATTTTTGATTTTTTGGTTGGCCCGATAATTGCATATCTGCGCGCAAGATGTCTTGACCATCGTTGCTGATGGTGTGTGCTGCGTAGTTTGAGGAATATATGTCGCAATCTGCTTTGCTGAGTTTAACCGGTCCTGTTCAGCCGCAAACGCCTTTAGGCCCCGTTGTAGGGCAAGGTGGTAATGCGCTGCTTGGTGAGAGTGTGCTCGGTCAAAATGCCGATACTTTCTCCGGTCTGCTCGCCAAAGCTTCTGAGGGAGATGGGGCAGCAGCGACTGCGGTGGATCTCTATTCTGGAGCTTTAACGACTGGCGGCGATCTCTCGGTTTTAAGTCCAAATCTCATCAAGGATGAAAATGGGGAGAGTGCGGTTGTTGGTTTGGCTGGTGAACTACCGCTTTCCACTGTTTCTCAGGTGCCAGTGCCAGTGCCAGTGCCTGTGCCAGTGCCAGGTGTGGTTCCGGGATTGGGGGCAGTTGCGGCAACTAATGATGAAGCGCTTCTTCTCAATGGCGGCGAAGGGAAAGCGAAAGCGCCTTTTGTTGCTTTGCCACAAAAAGCCCAGGAGGCAGGCAGTCAGCCAGCCTTAGCGGAGAAAGCAGGCGAAGCGAAAGTTGCTCAGCCGGTCGCTAATGTTCAAAACGCTTCTCCTATTGTGGGTGAGGGCGAGGCCATCTCTTCCAAAACAGTAGAGAGTGCTGTTGAAAATCTTGGTGCTTTACAGAAAGCTGAGCGTGGTGGGCAGATCTTGCCGCAGGCGGATGATGGACAGGTAACGGCTCAAATTGGAGCTGTTGCTCAAGAGACAGACGTCGCTGGAACCGTACAGGAATCTAAAGGCAACGCTCTTAATGCTTCAGATACGCAGCAGCGCGTGACGTCCGAGCAGCAGGGTGCTGTTGTTAAGCAAGGTGGTTCATCTGAGCCTCAGTTAAATGCGCTGGAGCTCCCGGTTTCAGATCAAGTGGCTAAGGTTTCTCCCGAGCTGATTGCACGTTCTTCAGTGGTATCTGACCAGCCCCAGAAATCTGCTGCTTCACCGCAAGTTCAACCAGCGAACAATGGGGCTAAGGTAGAGCAAGTCGCCAATGCCGTTGGTAATGGTGCTGTCACGACCTCAGATAGCGGTAATGTTGATACTGTTGCTAATTCAGTCAGCGCTCCTGCCGAAAAGACCGCTGCACCGGATCGTGCTGCGGGTGAAGCGGATGTCCAGTCATCGCAACCTGTTGTTAGTCGTCAGGTTAGTGAGCTAGCAACAGCGCAAGACGTGAAGAGTGTCAAAGTTCAATCCGAACCTGTTCAGCCGCAGTCTGTAGAGGTTAAGGGAGCTGTTCAGTCTTCTCGCGGGGATGTTCTTGTTGATGCCATTGAAGGTGATGCAGACGCTTCCTTAGAAAAGCCTGTGCTTGTCCGGCAGACTGATCGTGCTGGTTCAAGCTTTGTCGGCAATCAACAGCGTGCGGTGCAGACCGCATCTGTTGAAGGTGATGGTGACATCATTTTCCCGAATGTGACTTCCAAGCCGGATGTGCCTTCGGAAAAGATTGGCCAAGCTTCGCAGGTACAAAAGGCTGTTGATGTATCCTCTGTTCAAGAAAGTGAAGCGGGTGTCCGTTCTGCGGAACAGGTGAGCCGGACTGCTGCTGTGACGAGTGTTGCGACCCCGTTGGTTGTGAAAGACAAAACTGCTGGTGGAGCTGTGCAAGCGACATCGAGTTTTGAATCCGTCACGGAGGTTAGTGATGCTCCGGAGGCTGATGAGCTTACCAATGCACTGAACAAGCCTACAGAGCAGGCAGTATCCGCTGACAAGAAAAGTACTACGCCCTCTGTCAGTATTCAGGTGAAGGTGCCACAGGCAAATGAGCAGGTTGCTTCAACAACGGCAATCGGTTGGGGGCTTGCTGCTGGTCCGTTGGATGGATCTGAAGCTGAGCTTGATTGGGAAAGTTCTGAAGCAATCTCCAGTACTGCTGCACGTTCTGACACTGCATTCCGTTCAATGGGCTCTCTGCCAACCTCTACGCTGAGGAATGTTGCGAATGCTGTGTGGCCTGAGATTGCCCGACAGGCAAGTGGTGGCGTTGATCGTTTTGAAATCCGGCTTGACCCAAAAGAGTTGGGTGGGGTCGATGTTTCTCTGGAATTTAGCAAGGATGGCCGCGTACGGGCGCATCTGATTGTTGAGAGACCTGAAACTCTTGAACTTTTGCAGCGAGATCAGCGCGGGTTGGAGAAGGCTCTTCAGGAAGCTGGGATCGAAAGCGATAAGAGCTCTCTTCAGTTCTCACTTGGAGGGCGTGGCTCGCAGACTTCAGATCAGCAAGAGAACCGACAGGCAAATGTCGGGCAGCTGGATCGAGCGTCAGAAGGCGCTGAGTTGCCAGAAGAAAATTATCTCGCACACAATAATTTAAATAGTGCTGCCCGCGCTGGTGGACTGGATATCTCGGTTTGATGCCGCGCATGAGGAAATAGACAATGACTACAATTAATGCACTGACACCGAATGCAAACACCTCTGGCGCAAGCACCCAGAACAGCATCAATGCAAACTTTGATCTGTTTATTTCATTGCTGACCACGCAGGTGCAAAACCAGGATCCGTTGGAGCCTCTCGATTCGGCTGAATATACGAATCAGCTGGTTCAATACACGATGGTTGAGCAACAGGTTGCAACTACTGAGAAATTAGAGGAGCAGCTGACTCAGCTCAAAACGCAAAGTGCGAGTCAGTTTGTAAACTATATCGGTAAGGAAGTGACTGCTCAGAGTGCGACTGCGCAGCTCAAGGATGACAAAGCTTCTTGGAATCTTGATGCCGTTTCTGCAGGCAAGGCGACCGTCACTGTTAAAAATAGTGAGGGTGCTGAGGTCTATCAGGAAGAGATTGATCTGAAAATAGGTGACAACACCTTTGAATGGGATGGCGTAGCGACAAACGGCACAAAAGCTGGTGATGGCGCCTATTCCATTGATATTATTACCCAGGATGCCAATGGCGAGCCTTTCGCTGTTCAGACCGAAGTGAAAGGGAAAGTGGACGCCGTGGACTTCAGCACTGGCGACATTATTCTGCACATGGGGGATCTTAAAATTCCCGTGGGTGAGGTCACTGGAGTCAATGGAATTCTGTAGTAGTTAATATCCACTAAGATCCCCGGTTATGAATCTTACCAAAACATTGATGGGGGCTTAGCCAAATTTTAAGCGCCTTGTTCTATTCTCATCCTCAGCTTGGTCATGGTTTGTGTGAGAGTAGAATGACCGAACATATACGTTCACGAGTAAAATACGTCATCGGCCCCGATGGGAGCCCTCTGACGATAGCGGATCTTCCTCCTACCTCTACTAAGCGGTGGGTTATCAGGAGAAAAGCTGAAGTGGTTGCGGCTGTGCGTGGAGGCTTGTTGTCTCTGGATGAAGCATGTAACCGGTATACTTTGACGGTTGAAGAGTTTCTGTCTTGGCAGAACTCGATTGACCGACACGGTCTAGCCGGCTTGCGCGCTACACGCGTTCAGGACTATCGCAGCAACTAGTAAGCTTCAGGCAAAAAGGGTGTAATGCCCAAACAGGTTTGAGGTTCTGAAAAGGCCGGCTGTCTCAGCCGGCCTTTTTGTATGTGGAAGCCACATTTTGTACAATTTTACAGATTAACCATGATGTCTTAACTGCTTCGGCAAAATCTGCCGAACAGGCCGCACAAGATTCATTCGACTCTTCAAAAGCCTAGTCAAAGGCCTTTCCTGCGATATTCCACAGTGCTTCTTTGTGGGTAGATTTCCCGTTTACCGATTATTAGGGTTTTATTAACCTTTTGTTAACTCTAAGGCGGGCAATTTTTACCTACCAGCAAATCAGGGGCAATTCACATCGATTTCCAAGGTGTTGAGAGTATTGCTGGTACATTTTGAATGAGCGATTTGAACGTACGGGGCGGCAACTGTGAGTGGAATCCTTGACTTCTTGAAAGGACTTGGGCCCGCGCGACTGGCAGCGATGGGGGCGATGGCTGTTACGTTGATCGGTCTGTTCGGTTTCATCATTGTTCGTGCGACAGCACCGCAGATGGTACCTCTCTTCACGGACCTTACTCTTGAAGATGCTGCAGCGATTGTTAGCCAGGTTGAATCTCAAGGTGTTTCTTATGAGTTGGGTGTCAACGGACGTAGTGTTCTTGTCCCTCAGGAGAACGTTCATCGTCTGCGCATGACAATGGCGGAAGCTGGCCTGCCATCTGGCGGTGGTGTTGGTTATGAAATCTTCGACAAGACAGATACGCTCGGTGCAACCAGTTTTGTGCAGAACTTGAACCGCCTCAGAGCTCTTGAAGGGGAACTTTCCAGAACCATTCGCAGCATTGGCCGGATTTCTTCTGCGCGTGTTCATCTGGTGATCCCTGAAAAGCAGTTGTTCCAGCGTGATCGGGAACCGCCGACAGCTTCGATTGCAATTAAGGTGCAGGGTTCTTTGTCTGGTGGGCAGATCCGTGCCATTCAGCATCTCGTTGCAACAGCAGTTGAAGGACTGGAACCTTCCTACGTCTCTATCGTTGATGAGCGCGGCACTTTGCTTGCCAGCGGAACCGGCGATAAAGAAGGGCTTGCTGGTGGCTCTTCGCTGGATGAACGACGTTCGACAATGGAGGCTCGCCTGCGGCAACAGGTTGAAGAGATCCTCAATAATGTCGTTGGAACCGGTCGCGCTCGTGTTCGGGTTGCTGCAGAAATCAACTATAACCGCAAAACTGAGACACAGGAGCTGTATGATCCTGATGGGCAGGTGTTGCGTTCTTCTCAGAGTAAAGAAGAGAATGCATCTTCCACCAATGGTGAGGAGACGGTTTCTGTTGGCAACCAGCTGCCGAATGCAGACGCAGCTGGCAGTGCAACCGGGTCCAAGGATGCCTCGAATGTTTCTGAGGAAATCCTGAACTACGAGATTTCCAAGAGTACAGTGACGGAGATCTATGAAGCAGGTGGTCTGGAACGGCTGTCTGTAGCGGTTCTGGTTGATGGTACCTACACAACCAGCGAGGATGGCACGCAGACCTATCAACCGCGCAGTAAAGATGAGCTGGAGCAAATTGCTACTCTGGTTCGAACTGCTGTTGGCTTTAACAAACATCGCGGTGATAATGTTGAAGTGGTCAACATGCGCTTTGTCGAAGCTCCTCTTCAGGACTTTGGTGATAGCGAAGGTGGGCTGTTCGACTTTACACGTGCTGACATCATGAAATTTGCTGAGTTGGGTGTTCTGTTTGTGATCACCATCTTGCTGTTGATCTTCGCAGTCTCTCCGCTGATGAAGCGTATTCTTGCTAAAGAAGAAGAGAGAGCGGCGGCGGCAGAAGGCGGTGTTCAGATGCTGCCAGATGGCACATTGGTCGCTGAGGGCCCTGCGCAAATTGGAGGTGTTGTTGGTGAAATGGAGGAGGTTCCTTCTGAAATGCCAACAGCAGAATGGATTGAAGATGCCAAAATGCAGGCAGCTCTCCATCAAAGCTCAATTCAGCAAATAAGTGAGTTGATTGAAGATTCTCCAAGCGAAGCGGTCAATATCGTTCGCGGTTGGTTGAACGAGGCAGCGTAGGATGAGTGAGGAGATACAGCCGCAGGAATCGACAGCACAAGCCTTATCAGTCTCATCTGGAATAGCTGAACGAGAGCTTGGAGGAGCAGAGCGCGCAGCCGTTCTGCTCTTGGCGCTTGGGCAGGAGTATGGGAAGGCCATTTGGGCTGGGTTGGATGAAATTGAAGTGCGTCAGGTTTCCAGCGCAATGGCGAGCCTTGGCCCTGTTACGCCGACCATGCTTGAAGAGCTGTTTGTTGACTTCCTGAAGCGGCTTTCCACCCGTGGTGCGTTGAACGGCAACGTAGACGTTACAGAGCGCTTGCTGAACTCTTTCCTGCCAACTGATCGGGTTGCGATCATTATGGAGGAAATTCGAGGTCCTGCAGGTCGGAACATGTGGGAGAAGCTTTCCAACGTTCCTGAAAACGTTCTGGCAAACTATCTGAAGAATGAGTATCCGCAGACCATTGCAGTGGTTCTTTCCAAAATCCAAAGTGACCATGCGGCTCGCGTTCTTGCGCTGCTGAATGAAGAGCTGGCGCTGGATGTGGTGAACCGCATGTTGCGCATGGAGTCTATTCAGAAAGATATTCTGGAGAAGGTTGAGCAGACATTGCGGGTCGAATTCATGTCGAATCTGTCTCAGACCAGCCGTCGTGATAGCCACGAGATGATGGCCGACATCTTTAATAATTTCGACAGGCAGACCGAAGGCCGCTTTTTGGCAGCACTGGAAGAAGATAGCCGCGAGTCTGCAGAGCGTATCCGCAATTTGATGTTCACCTTCGAGGACTTGTTGAAACTAGATTCCGCTGCCTGTCAGACCTTGCTTCGCAATGTTGAGAAGGATCAGCTGGCCATGGCTCTCAAAGGAGCTTCTGAAACTGCTGTTGTGTTCTTTACCGCCAACATGTCATCGCGTGCAGCAAAGATGCTTCAGGAAGACATGGAAGGTATGGGACCAGTTCGATTGCACGATGTAGATGAGGCGCAAAGCTCACTTGTACTGAAGGCGAAAGATTTGGCAGCCACTGGTGAAATCAGCATTAACAAGAAGAAAGGAGAGGAAGAGTTTGTCTACTAATCGTTCCTTTTCTTCGCGATCACTGGAGGCTCGCTGATGGTTACTGTGATGCCTCAAGGTGCTGTGCGGCGACGCTTTTTGTTTGATACTAAATCGATCGATGAGGCTGAGGCCGCAGCAATAGTCGAAGACGTCCCTCCGCTGGAGCCTACTATTACAGTTGCTGAGCACAAGCAGCTTTTAAAAGCTGCTGAAGAGGCCGCGTTTGTTCGTGGTGAGATGCAGGCCCGCCAGGCCATTGCCGAGCAGCAGAAGCTGAGTGCACAGGAAGAACTGGTGGTGTTGCGGGAGCGACTTGAAGTTGCTCTGGGTGATCTTGAAAGCCAGATCCGTGCTCAAGAGCAGAACCTGGTCTCTATGTGTTTTCTGATTGCGCGCCGTCTTTGCAGCCACCTTATTGCGCGTGAGCCGCTTGCTGAAGTTGTGGCGTTGCTTGCTGAATGTCTGGCTCCTTTGCGCAAGATCCCTCAGATTTTGATTGAGGTGCCGACAGAAGATACGCATGCGCTGGAAGACATGGTTGACGGTCTGGTTTTGAACAGCAGCTTTGAGGGCAAGGTGCATGTTGTGAAGTCAGAGAGCATGTCACGTGGTGATTGCCGGATTGAATGGCCGGATGGTGGAATTATTCGTGATCGTCGCAAGACGGTTGAGCATATTGAACAAGTCATAAAATCCCATTTCGATGCCCGTGAGCGGGCCAGTCGAGCAGCGTGATTTTAGTTTTTGCCTATGACCGTGCTGGCTATGGCCGGTGCGGGATCAGAAAGGTTGATTATGAGCAGTGATGAACAGGGAATGGTGCTGGACCAACACCAGAGTACCCAGCGCGCTGGTGGCCTGGATGAAGAAGGTGCAGGCGGCATTAAGGCAGCTGAGGATTTGGAAGCTGTTTTTGATGTTCCGGTCCAACTGGCTGCTGTGCTTGGGCATACAAAGATGAAGGTTTCCGACCTTTTGCATTTGGATACCGGGATCGTTATGGAACTCGACCGGAAGGTGGGCGAGGCCATCGACGTTTACGTAAATAACAGGCTGATCGCGCGCGGAGAAGTTGTGCTCGTGGAAGATAAGCTTGGTGTCACCATGACTGAAATCATCAAGGCGGATAAGTGATTGTCATGAGGCGTACTGGAAAGGAACTGACATGCGGCTCTTGATCGTTGGGACCCTTGGCGGTCAGCTGACGACCGCAACCAAGATCGCGATGGAGCGGGGGGCATCTGTTACCCATGCGCCTGGCGTTCCTGAGGCCATGAAAGTCTTGCGTTCTGGTCAGGGTGCGGATCTTCTGATGGTTGATGTCAATGAAGATATTGGTCAGCTGGTGGAACTGACAGAACGCGAGCGTATCCATGTGCCACTCGTTGCGTGCGGGTTGGGAACGGATGCGCGCGCGGCTGTGTCTGCCATTCGGGCTGGAGCAAAGGAATACATTCCGCTGCCTCCTGATCCGGAGCTGATTGCTGCTGTGCTGGCGGCTGTTACGGAAGAGCGCGAAGATCTGATCTATCGCGACGCGGCAATGGCAAGCGTGATCAAGCTGGCAGAGCAGGTGGCTCCATCTGATGCATCGGTGCTGATCACGGGTGAGTCCGGGTCTGGTAAGGAAGTGATTTCCCGCTTCCTGCACAGCAAGTCCAGTCGTGCTGATAAGGCGTTTATCTCCATCAACTGCGCTGCAATTCCTGAGCATCTTCTTGAATCTGAACTTTTCGGCCACGAGAAGGGTGCTTTTACCGGAGCTGTTGCGCGCCGTGTTGGTAAGTTTGAAGAAGCCAATGGCGGCACCTTGATGCTTGACGAGATTTCCGAGATGGATGTTCGTCTGCAAGCCAAGTTGTTGCGCGCTATCCAAGAGCGGGTGATTGACCGTGTTGGCGGTAGTCGTCCGGTTCCCGTTGATATTCGCATCATTGCGACATCCAACCGTGATTTGGCTGAGGAAGTGCGCAATGGCGGCTTCCGCGAGGATTTGCTGTACCGTCTGAACGTGGTGAACCTGAAGCTGCCAGCGCTTCGGGAACGTCCTGCTGATATTCTGGAGCTGGCAAGCCACTTCATTGAAATTTATGCCAAGGCAAATGGTACCAAGGCACTGCCGGTTTCTCAGGAAGGCCGTCAGCTTTTGTTGGCCAACCAATGGAAAGGAAATGTACGCGAGCTGGAAAACACCATGCACCGTGCTGTTCTTCTTTCCTCTGGTAGCGAGATTGATGCAGACGCTATTCGCATGCCGGATGGATCTCCAATTGCCATGGGGGCTGGACAGCAAACGGCTTCGCGCGCGGCCCATGCAGCTGAAGCCGTCTCGCGCGATATGGTCGGGCGTACAGTTGCTGATGTGGAACGAGATCTCATTTTGGATACGCTGGATCATTGTCTGGGGAACCGTACGCATGCTGCAAAGATCCTTGGCATTTCGATCCGCACGCTTCGCAACAAGTTGAACCTTTACACCAAAGAGGGTGTTGAGGTTCCAGGGCCAGGCGAAGCACGCGCGGGCACTGCAGACGCATAAGAACGGATAGGGCGCGGCGATGTCTGAAGAGACAAATACAAAAGCGGCTCAAGGAGGAAGCGACAGTGCTCCTTCTGCTGCTCGCGTGCCCGGACTAGGTGCAGCTGGTGGTTCAGCCTTTTTTCAAGACCTTTGGGGCGCCATAAAGCAAGGCGACCTTGGGCTTGCTGCAGGTGTAATGGTCATCCTCGTGATGCTCATTGTTCCGATGCCTGCGATGCTTCTGGATATGTTTCTCGCGATTTCGATCATCTTTTCCGTGATGATCCTGATGGTGGGGCTATTCATTCAGAAGCCGCTGGAATTTTCCGCATTTCCGACTGTTCTGTTGATTGCGACCATGTTGCGACTGTCGTTGAATATGGCGTCGACGCGACTGATTTTGGCGCACGGGCATGAAGGAGCTGACGCAGCCGGCAATGTGATTGCGGCATTCGGTAGCTTTGTGATGGGCGGTAATTTCGTGATCGGGATTATCGTCTTTGCAATCCTTGTGATTGTGAACTTCATCGTTATTACAAAGGGGTCTGGCCGTATTGCTGAGGTTTCTGCCCGCTTTACGCTGGATGCAATGCCCGGTAAGCAGATGGCGATTGACGCGGATCTGGGTGCTGGCCTGATTGATGAGGAGACTGCGCGGACCCGTCGTAAAGAGCTGGAATCTGAATCCACCTTCTTCGGCTCCATGGATGGTGCCTCCAAATTTGTGCGTGGTGATGCCGTTGCCGGTCTGATGATCACATTCATCAACGTGATTGGTGGTATCGTTATCGGTGTGATGCAGCAGAACCTGACGTTCGCTCAAGCTGCCGAAAACTATACGCTGCTGACGATTGGTGATGGTCTGGTCTCTCAGATCCCCGCGCTGATCGTTTCCACTGCTGCGGGTATTCTTGTTTCTAAAGCGGGTGTTGAGGGTGCGGCCGATAAGGCTCTTGTCCGGCAGTTTACCGGCTACCCAAAAGCGCTTGGCATGTCTGCGTTTGTGATGGTCGTGCTGTCGTTCCTGCCGGGCATGCCGATGTTGCCGTTCCTGGCATTGGCGGGTGCTGCTGGTTATCTGGCGCGGCAGGCAAGTAAGAAGCATGCTCGCGAAAAAGCGGTGGAAGTGGCTGCAAAAGTTGAAGCTGAAGTGCCGGATGAGCCGCAGGAAGCACCGATTTCCGACAGCTTAAAAATGGATGTGCTGCGGATTGAGCTTGGCTATGCGCTGCTACCAATCATTAATGGGCGTAATAAGCAGGAAACAGATCAGGTTACAGAGCAGATCAAAGCGCTGCGCCGTCAGATTGCCTCTGATATGGGCGTGATCATGCCGTCTGTACGCATCCTTGATAATATTCAGCTTGGTGCGAATGATTACATGATCAAGGTGAAGGAAGTGGATGCTGGCGGCGGTTCCCTGTTCCCGAACCAGTTTATGGTGATGGACCCTGCTGGTGGGCAGGTTCGCCTGCCGGGGACGCATACCACAGAGCCAACCTTTGGTTTGCCTGCGACCTGGGTGGAAGCGCAGTATCGCGAAGAAGCCAATCTGCTTGGCTATACGGTGGTTGATCCGGCGACGGTTATTTCCACGCACCTGACAGAGACCATCAAGTCTCATATCTCCGAGCTGCTCACTTACGCAGATGTTCAGGTTCTGTTGAAGAAGCTGGATGAAGAGCAGTCCAAGCTGGTGGAAGATATTGTTCCGACTCAGATTTCCATATCTGGAATTCAGCGTGTGCTGCAGGCGCTGCTGGAAGAGCGCATTTCCATCCGTGATTTGGGAACAATTCTGGAAGGGATTGCGGAGGCGATTGGTTCAACGCGGAACCCGAATGCCATTGCTGAGCATGTGCGTACCCGTCTGGCGCGCCAGATCTGCTCTGCCAATCAAGCGCCCGGTGGGTATCTGCCTTTGATCAGCCTGAGCCCTGTATGGGAGTCTGCATTCCTTGAAAGCATTATCGGGGATGGGGATGATCGCCAGCTAGCGATGGCACCTTCCAAGCTGCAGGAGTTCGTTGGTTTGGTTCGTGATGCTTATGATGCGGCAGCCAATCAGGGTGAAGTTCCTGTGCTGTTGTGCTCAGCTCAATCGCGGCCATTCGTGCGGTCTATTGTTGAGCGTTTCAGAGCGCATACGTTTGTTATGAGCCAAAACGAAGTTCACCCGCGGGCGCGACTGAAGACAGTGGCAACCATATAGGATCTCAAGTGTTTCGTGAGATTGGAACACTTGCAGCCTTTCCTTCTTCCCGCTACCCAGAGTGCATTGTTTCTTCCTAATTTGAGAGAGTGGTATGGCGCATATTCAACTGGATCTTGATGGATACACAGACCTGCCAGAAGGCAAAGTCGCGACTGTGGTGACGCATCTGGAGATGTTGGAGAAGCCTGCTCTCAAACCGATTGATCGTCCTGACCTCACGCTGGAACGAGCCGGCAAGATCGACATCACCGAGTATAGAGCCCTCTTTAAACGTGTGGGTGAGCCGTGGCTTTGGTTTGGTCGTTTGGTGATGAATGACGCTGAACTGGAAGTGACGCTGAGCAAGCCGACCAATGAGTTTTACTGGGCTATGAAGAACGGTGAGCCTGTGGGGATGCTTGAGTTGGATGTTGCCAAGGAAGACGAAGTCACACTGAGCTATTTCGGACTTGTGCCAGAAGCTGTTGGCGGTGGTGCTGGCCGCTGGCTGATGAACCACGCGACCAGCAAGGCCTTCTCGCGTCCTGAAGTGAAGCGCTTCTGGTTACACACATGCACAGGGGATAGCCCACAGGCACTGCAATTTTATCTGCGTAGTGGCTTTAAGCCCTTTAAGCGGTCCATTGAGGTTGCTGATGATCCACGTCTGAATGAGATTCTTGATCGATCCTGCGCTCCTCACATTCCTTTTTTGCCAAAGGGCAGAGCAGGTTGATGGGCTGGACCTTTCGGTTCGCTTGATAGACACGCATATGCTTGCATTGGATTTCTCGCATAACCTTGGAGTTGTGCGGCAGAAACCCCTCAGGGTTGGTGTTGGAAAAGTGCCCCAAAACGGGACAGTTAATGAGGTTTCATTAGAGTTTTATCTAGGATGTGTTAGTTTCCTTTTACCATGTACCTTTGATTAATCGTGGAAGATGTGTGAGGGCTGCACGCAAATCGATTGGTTGTACGTAGGTTGGGGGCGGTTGAAACGGGGTGTGTTCAACCGAATATTCGGGAGCTGCCATGTCAGAGCTACATGACAACGTTGTGCCTCATGAAAAGGTGCGGTCGCTGAGAGATAGTATTCGCAAAGTGCGTGTTGCGGAGATGGAACGGACAGACGTTGTTGTGAGCCTTCAGGAGAGCGAGAAAGCACGCCTTGAATTGCTCAGCGAAGAGCTGATTGATGTGTTCAAGGAAGTTCCTGAAGACGACGACCAGTTTGCCTTCCAGATCGTTCCCGGTACCCAGCCTCGCCTATGGATCGACATGACCAGTCATGTGTTGATGGGTCGTGATCGCCATTCTTACCGCTTTGTGAAGGAGACCCGTCTGGGCCGGATGGTGTTGCTTGAAACTGCCGATATCGACGACATGGCGGACTGCATTACCGAATACATTGCCGAGCGGATTATTGAAAAGGAACGTGCGCTGGAAGCAGACTGGATGCTCAATCGCATTCGCCAGCAGGATGTTCCAACAGGCAAGAGGCTGGACCAGCTTAAACAGGAAAACGCAGGCAGAGCTGTTGCGGCCAAGCGCAATAAGGCGCGTGACTTCTTTATTCTGATCTGCGGGCTTTTGCTGGGAACTGTTATCGGGGCGACAGGTCTTGTGGCGCTGGCTCTTTATGCGAACCCTTTTGCGGGTTAAGCGCTGTCTTTGTGAGAGGCATCAGTATGCCTCTCTGTCTTTTAGTCTGAAAACGAGCCCCACGTTTTAGGTGCAGGCTCTACGCTGCTTGCCTTAAGCTGGGTATGGACAGATCATGCTGTGCGATGTGATGCACGCCTTCTCCTGCCGTTGTAAAACCGCGTTCTTCCATGATGCATGACCAACCGTCGCCATCTTTTTCAATGGTAAAGAGATTGTAGCGAGCAGGTGGCTTATGGCTACTCAGGCCATTTGATGCGGATGGAACGCAAATCACAGGCACCGGACCTTCCGGCCCGTTGATTTCCATACGGGTCGCCCGATGGGTGTGGCCATGCAGAACCAACTCCGCGCCATGTTCTGCAATGATGTTGCGGAAACGGCTGGAGCCTACCAAGCGCTTGTACCAGGCAGTGGCGTTGCGCACAGGCGGGTGATGCAGCATGACAACGCGGAAATCACCGCGCTCTTTTGCGCGTCGCAACTGGTCTGCCAGCTCGCGCAGTTGGTTGTTGCTGATGTGGCCTGTGGCCATGAAAGGGCCCGTTGCTTTGGCAGTGGAGAGGCCAATAATCGTGACGTTGCCTCGTCTGCGGGCAAATGGGAAGTGTGGATCAGTTCCCAGAGGTGGTGTCAGCCCCAAGCCCGGATCGCTTTGCATGTATGGACGCCAAGCGCCATAGGCTTGCTTTAAAGCGCCTGGGACATAGGCATCATGATTACCTGGTGTCAGGGATAAAGTCTCGGGAGAGCCCACGGTTGCGAGCCAGTCTTTGGCTCCAGCAACCTCTTTGGGCAGTGCAATGTTGACCAGGTCTCCGCAAAGCGCGATATGATCCGGCTGCTGCGCGTGAATATCGCGTATCAGTGCATCAAGATAAGAATTGGTCATTGCATGGGCGCGGTTGCGCCGCCAATTTATATAGCCAAGAATACGCTTCGAGACCAACTGGACTGGCTGAACGTCCGGCAATGGACCCAGATGTGGGTCAGATATGTGTACAAGCTTAAACATAGCCTGCGCATCATCGCTGCATTGCGCCTGAGGTCAAGGAGTTTTCCTTAATTCTGAGAATTACCCTCAAGCGCCTTTAACAGATCGGCAATGCTGACTTCCAATTTGCCTTAAAGGCAAGAAGACGGACGCAAAACAGCAGTGTCGTGGGTGTTTGCAGAATTGACTGCAGGTGCCCAATGGAAGCGTTTTGTGCGACGGAAACGAGCGAGAACTTTAGTAAGCATGACGTGTTACTCCTGCGATTTGGGAAACGCGGATTGGGTGTCTATTATAAGTAGGTGATGGGGCCGCCCTGATTAATTTTTGGGCGTATGCTTATTCTTTGATCTCTTTCTACGCCTATCCTGTGGGTTGTGTAGTGTTAGTTTTGCAAGGGTGGTATGCACTTTTTGCATAAATGATATTTCAGAATATAGCACTGTTATATCAAAGGTTTATATTGATTGTGAGGCCAGAGGTGGCAAGCTTTAAGACGCGAATTATCAATATTCTGGTGCAATCGGCGGCTCTTTTGAGTCGTGGAATGACGATGGGCGCGCGCGTTGCGGCATTTGATGCTGAAAACCGAGTCCTTCTCGTACGTCATCAATATCTGCCGGGCTGGTATTTTCCTGGTGGTGGTGTTGATTCCGGGGAGACGATGGCGGAGGCCGCTCGCAGGGAGCTGGCAGAAGAAACGGGGTATGGATGCGGACCAGATGTGGCATTGCTTTCCATGCATCTTAACCGTGGTGGAACAGGCCGGGACCATGTCGGCCTCTTTAAGGTGAGCTTGACTGAGCAAGATCCAAACTGGAAAAGACCGGCTCTGGAAATCTCAGATCTACAGCTGTTTGCGTTGGATGCCCTACCTGATGATGTGAGCCCGGCGACGCTGCGTCGTCTGCAGGAAATTGCGGGCAAAGCTGAGCCTGATCCCTATTGGTAGTTGTTTTTCAAGGGCCTACGTGCCGGTGGCCTACAACTAACGAATACGCATCTGCACTTAGTTTTGTGCTTTACGACAGAAAATTTGCGTGTTAGTTAGTCAGGTGAAATTATATTTCGTGTGCTCTGGCATGCGATAGACCGAGAAACTGGGGTGTGAGCCTTATGGCTATTTGCTGGGAACAGCGACGACGAATGAACGCGCGGGACTTGCTCTCGCGTGGTGCATCGTGCCGTCCTTTTCTCAGTGTGCTCCCAACATCGGTCTAACTGCCCGAGCCACACGGATCGACGGTCTTCCTCCTTCGATTTGTGGTATGTGACATGATAGTTTCAAAATGGCTGGTGCGGCAGGAAACCCCAGCAGATTTCTCCGAAATTGAGCAGATGCAAGCAGAGGCGTTTGGCCCTGCACGGTTTGAACGGACTGCGTTCAAAATCCGTGAAGGCGTTCAACAAGCTTCTCAGTTATGTTTTGTTGGAGAACTCAACGGCGAGATTGCTGGGTCTGTGAAACTCACTCCCATCATGATTGGCAATAGCCAGAGCATGTTGCTGGGACCGCTGACCGTAAAGGCCGCCTATAAAGGGCAGGGGCTGGGTCGCCTTTTGCTGACGACTGTTGCAAATGAGGCCAAAGCGCAGGGCGTTCAGTCCATTTTGCTTGTTGGGGATCATCCTTACTATGGGCCGCACGGATATGAGCAGGTGCCTCATGGCCAGATCACGTTGCGGGGTCCTGTTGATTTGGATCGGTTGCTTGTTTTGAAACTGCAGGGTGGGCAAATGCCGACTGGTGCTGTGGTTGGTGGCTATGTGAAGCCTGCGTTGGTAGCCACAAAGCAGAGTGACAGCCAGCTGGTGGACGTGATGCAGGGCTCGTTGGCAATGGCGACTTGAAAGAATGAGCAGGGTAATTAATTCATCCTGCAGATTACATCTCCATCTCAGAAGTTTTTCTATCGTCCTTCGCGGTACCAGGTGAAGGACAACAGCCCTAACAGCAAGGCAAGGCCGAGAAAGCCGATGAGAAGCGGATAGCGGTCTATGCCATTCAAGATGCTGGCGTCTGTTCGTTTGATGCCGATCCAGCCGTTTCCATGATATTGAGTGGATGAACGCTGCGCGATGACATTGGGCAGGGACAAGGATGCGCCGTCGTCACCGCCGATCCGCAAAGCTGTACCGCCTGTCTGTTCTGTGATGCCAGAGAGTTTGTCTGCCGTTGAAACCACTTCCAGAAACTCTCTCGGATTTGGCGGGCCGACATTAATCAGTGCTGTATGTGCGCCATCGGTTGCTGAATAAAGACCGAGTTCTTCCACTTTGACGGAGGCGGTCCAATGTCCTGATGTGTCCTTTATCAGCTCCAGCTGCTCAGTTTTGCCAGAGGGCGTTGTAAGCGTGACCGGATCAACCAGATTGGCGAGGGTTTGTCGCTCTGTCAGTAGGTTGGAGCCGCGTAAAGACAATCGCAGGGCTTCCTCTTCCAGATCAGGTTCCTTCATGAGCCAATGGGCCAGCCTGCGCAGAAGCGGGACGTGTGGGCCGCCACCCTCATAGCCTCTTGCCCAGAGCCAGACATGATCAGACAGGAGGGCGGCAACGCGGCCTTTGCCGACGCGGCTGAGAACCAGCAGCGGCTTATCGCCCAGCGCAGTCATGATGGGTTGGCCTTCTTGCACACTTGCACCGACGAGGCGGAACCATTTGCTCCATTGGGGGGGGCTTTCACCTGCACCGGGCAGATCGCGAGTCACTGGATGGCGCAGGCCGAGTTCTGATACGTTGGCAAAGAAGGGTTCTTCAAAGACTTCACCAGTTGGTGCGGCTGGAAGCACGCGGCCCAGCGGGGTTCGGAAGATGCTGTTGGCTTCTGCGTAGTCAGGACCACCTGCGATGAGGACTGCGCCGCCGTCACTGACGTATCGGGCGATGTTGTCGAAGTAGAGCAGGGGGAGGACGCCGCGGCGTTCGTAGCGGTCGAAGATGATGAGGTCGAACTCGTCGATCTTAACGGAGAACAACTCACGGGTTGGGAAGGCTATCAGAGACAGCTGGTTGATTGGGGTTCCGTCTTGTTTTTCCGGTGGCCTCAGAATGGTGAAGTGGACGAGATCGACGGAGGCATCTGATTTGAGCAGGTTACGCCATGTGCGCTCGCCTGCATGAGGAGAGCCGGACACCAGCAGGACGCGGAGATTTTCGCGAACGCCATCAATGGTGACGAGGGCGCGGTTGTTCAGTGGTGTCAGCTCGCCATTGAGTGCTTCCACCTCAAACTCATAGATGTTCTGGCCGCCATGTTCGATCTCAACTGCGATTTCTGCCGGATAGCCTGAAGAGATAAACTGCTTGGACAGGACATTGCCGTTGCGGCGGACTATGATTTCAGCGCGATTGCCGAAGGGCTGCGGAGTGCCTTCCTCAATCAATTCCAGTTGGACGACCTGTGTTGAGCCAACCAGGCCAAAGCGCGGGGCTTTGGCAACTTTTAAACGGCGATCAAACTCACCTTCACGGCCTGTGATGAGCGCATGGACCGGGGCTGAGAAGCCGAGCTTTTCTGCTGTGGCTGGTACATCGTGTATCTGACCATCGGTGATCACGATGGCTCCGGCTATTCTCTCTGGCGGGACATCAGCCAGTTCATTGGAGATTGCGGTAAAGGCGCGGGTGCCATCGCCGCTTTCCATGGAAGTATCATTGAGAGAGACTTGCCGCAGATCGATGCCGTCAAGGGTTTGAAGTTGATTGACGATACCCTCTCGCGCTGCCTCGGTCAGTTCTGCACGGTTTTCCAGTTGCTGGCTTTGGCTGTTGTCTGAGACGACAACGACGGTACTTGGCAGGTATTCCCGATCCTCTCGTAAGACCGCCGGATTGAGCAGGGCCAGAACCAGCAGAGCCAAGGCGGCGGAACGGATCAGGGCGCCGCGCATACCGACGAAGAGGAGGTAGGCACAGACCAGAGCTATGATCACTCCAAGCGCGATTATTGCCGGAAGGGGCAAAAGCGGGTCGATGGAAAGAGACCATGTCATGTGTGTAGCTGTGCTCCGCGTCTTGTTTACTGGCTTATTATTGGCTGATACGTTCCAGCAGCGCAGGGATGTGAACCTGATCTGCCTTGTAGTTGCCTGTCATGGTATACATGAGGATGTTGATGCCCACTCGCGCCGCCATCTCGCGCTGATTGCCGTCTGCGGGAATGGTTGGGTAAAGGTAGTTTCCTTGCATATCAATGGCCCATGCTGCTGCAAAATCGTTGCCGCTGATCATGATGGGGGACACGCCATCGCCTGCGCGGACCGGGCGGCTGCCATCTGAGGTGGTCGCGCTGGCTTGTACCCACATGGGGCTTTGATTGTAGCGGCCGGGGAAGTTATCCAGAATGTAGAAGGTTTTGGTCAGTACGTGGTCTTGCGGAACAGGTTCCAGACTAGGAATGTCCAATCCGCGCAAGAGTTGCTGAAGCTTTAGTTTGTTTGGAGAGTTTGATCCTGTTCCAAACGCATCTCTGGTGTCGAACAGGATTGTGCCGCCGTTGCGCATGTAGGCACTGATCCGTGACATGGCCTCAGGGCTTGGCATCTGCATGCCTGCATCAATGGGCCAATAGATAATTGGGAAGAAGGCCAGCTCGTGGCTTTGCAGATCCAGCCCTACCGGAGCTTCAGGCTCCAATGCTGTTCTGTCGGTTAGTAATCTGGTGAGGCCGAACAGTCCGGCTCGGCTGATTTCGTCCACCTCTGGCACGCCTGTCATTACATAGGCGAGGCGGGTGTCTAATGAAGCGTTGAGGGCGAACTGTTCTGCATTGTCTTGTGCCTGCGTTTTGTCAGCACCTGTCAGGCTCAGGCTGGAGGCGATGAGCAAGAGAATAGCGGCCTGCGTGAATTGGCTGCGGCGTAGTTTACCAGAGAGCCAGAGCAGGGCGAGCGTATCCAGCAAAGCCAGCAGGATTGCGATGGAGAAGAACCAGCCACGAAGGTCCAGCGGTTTTTCTGAGGGGTAGTCGAGTATCTTTGCCATAGACAGTGGTTTGAGATCTAACGGGATCAGATTGTCCTCATCTTCCATGAGGTTGAGTGCGCGTGCTGCATCGTCGGTCCCGTAGAGACCTGGGGGGGTATCTCGGCCTGGATGGGTGGTTGCAAAATCGCGCTCCAGAATAGGTTTGTGACTGGCAGAGGGTGGTGTGAGTTTGCCATAGCCATCCAGCATTTTGAGCAGAGGTAGGGCAGATGCAGATGTTGTTCCTTCTTCGTCATCCGGATTGAAAACTGCGGTTGATGAGATGCTTGTGATGGCCCGCAACATATCCACAAACCCACCGGACAGAGGCAGGTTGGACCACTTGGTATCAGGTGTCACATGGAACAGGACAATGGTTCCGTTGCCATGCTTCTTGGCCGTGACGAGAGGTGTTCCGTCTTCCAGAGAAGCCCATGTTCTGTCAGGTAGGTCAGCAGTTGGCTCTGCAAGCACCTGGCGATTGACTGTGACGTCTTTGGGCAGGCTGATTGAGCGGAACGGGCTGTTTTCAGAAAAAGATTTGAGTGCCTGCGGCTCTTTCCAGGAGAGAGACCCGCCCAGTTTACGGTCACCCAGTCGGAGGGCAACCGGGATGAGCGAATCTTGCTTCTCCGGGAGTTGCGGGCCAGCGAAGCGTATCAGTGTGCCGCCTTTGGAGACCCAGCTGGCAATGTCTGCCTCTGTGGTTTTGGGCAGGGTGCCAACTTCAGCAAGGACCAGAACGGAGATGCCTTTGTCAAAGTAGTCGGAAATGGCCGTGGTGATGTCTGTGCTTTTTGCTGGTGGAAGGTCTGCGAAAGGAGCCAGCGCGCGTTCCAGATAATAAAGTGGCGAGAGTAAAGGCTGGGAGCGGTCAGAAAAGCCGCCAGCGAAAAGGCCAACCTTACGGCGCCGCCATTGTTCATCTACGAGTACAGTGCTGCCGGCGCTGGCCTTGCCTAAAATGGAGAGCTTAGTGATATCGTTGCGCAGCTCTGATGGCAGTTCCAATGAAATTTCAGCGACGCTTTGGCCAGCTTTCATCTCGATGGTTTGTTCTGCAATAGCCCGTTGCTTGCGATCAAAGGCTCGGACCGTCAGTGTCTCAGCCAGTGGTGCAGGATGGCGGAGGACTGTGGTGGTCATGGCGCCAGCGGTGTTTTGTAACTGTTTGAGCGCGTAGACCGGGGTGTCGGAGCGGTAGATAAGGAATGAGCTTTCGCGCACGTCTGATGTTCTGGCAATGCTGGCCAATCCTCTTGCAAAGCTTGTGGTGGAGGGTTCTTCTAAGGGAGAGGAGAACCACAAAATTGCACCGGGAGCGTTCTGTTCTGCTTGCTTTTGCAGGGCTGGAATGAGCTCTGACCGGGCAGCTTGCCAACCTTGAGGTGTTAGGGCGCGAAGTTGATCGGCAACCTCCTGCGCACTGGAAAGGCGCATGGGCTGGGCTGGGCCATCTGCGGTGGTAACCAGCATGACGGTTCTGTTGTTCTGCGCTGCGCCGTCAACCATCAGCTCTGCCATGCGGATTTGGCGGTCCCAATCTGCTGAAGCATCCCAGCCATTGTCGACAATGAGCCAGAGTGGGCCTGTTTTGGGCTCTGCGATATCTAGCGGTTTCCAGACAGGGCCAGCCATGGCGATGATCAGGATTGCTGCCAGCATAAGGCGCATCAGGATCAACCACCACGGGGTGTGCTGCGGGGTTTCCTCTTTATTGCGAAGAGAAAGTAGGAGACGCAGGGGCGGGAATTTGACGTGTGCTGGCTGTGGAGGCGTGGTGCGGAGCAGCCACCAGAGAACGGGAAGAGCGGCAAGAGCGGTGAGAACCCACGGTGCTGCAAACCCGATTGGGAGAAGAGAGCCCATCATTGATGA
>NZ_LCWX01000165.1:44080-53202 GCF_001431305.1 Pseudovibrio sp. POLY-S9 | reverse complement strand
CTCCTCTCATTTTGTGTTGTGGTGCGTCTGCCAGACGAGAATGAAGCAACATTAACGGCTCGACCGCTGGGCGGTCTGTGTGGTGCAACGTATAGCTCCAGCCGAATTTACGGGCGAGTGAGTTGATCTGGTCTTTATGCGCAGCGAGGCGATGCAAGTATTCTTGTTGCCAAGTTTGCGCGCGGCCTGCCTTAAGCTGCTCTCCATTCTCTGGGTCTTCGAACTGGGTAGGGCCAGTGAAGGGAAAGGTTTCTTCAATCGGGTCCAACAGTTGAATGAGATGACCTTTGGCGCCTGTGCCGGCGATGTTGGCCATCCACGCTTCCAGCTTTTCCGGTGGGTCTAGCAGGTCAGAGAAGAGCACAATCTCTGAGAAACGTCGGATTCCTTCCGGATTTGGTAGCGTTGCCTCAGGATTTTCGTGCGCCAGAGTTTCGGCTATGGTTTGCACCCCATTTCTGCTGGCAAGTGGTCTTGTAAGGCCAGCCAGACCCACACGTTCCCCCGCTTCGTTTAAAGCATAAGTCAGAGCCAACATGAGAAGCAGAGCGCGGTCGCGTTTGGAGGCGGTGGCTTGTCTGCTTTGAAAACGCATGGAGGCGGAGAGGTCTGCCCAGACCCAGATGGTTTGGGCTGCTTCCCATTCGCGCTCACGCACATACAAATTGTCGTCGCGGGCAGAGCGGCGCCAGTCAACTTGCTGGGCTGCCTCACCAGAGAGGAAAGGGCGGAACTGCCAGAAGGTTTCGCCGGGGCCTGCTCGGCGACGACCATGCCAGCCAGAGGTGACATTGGCTGCAATGCGTCTTGCCTCAACCAGCAGCTCTGGCAAGGTATCAGCAATGGACTGCGCTTCGCCCGTTAAGCCGAAGATGTTTTCCTGTCTGTCTTGAGGAGCGGTCCTCGAAGATAACATATGCGATCCTGTCGGCTTGTTGTTAGGCGATGCGTTCTTTTATGTCTTTGAGCAGTTGCGGAATGGTTTTTCCGTCGGCTCTTGCGGCAAAGGTGAGAGCCATGCGGTGTTGCAGCACAGGTTCGGCCAGAGACATGACATCGTCAACGCTTGGGGACAGGCGTCCGTCTGCCAAAGCACGGGCACGAACGGTCAACATGAGTGCCTGACTGGCGCGCGGTCCTGGGCCCCAGGCGATGTATTGGGCGAGATCATCAAAGCCATCTGCTTCGCCGGGGCGGGCTGCTCTGACCAGTTTCAGGATAGCGTCCATGACGGTTTCGCCCACGGGAATGTGGCGTACCAGTTGTTGCATCTCCCGCAGCTCTTCAAGTTGCAGGACCTGTTTGGATTTGGCTTCTGTCGCCCCTGTGGTTTCCAGTAGAATTCGGCGCTCTGCATCTATGTCCGGATAATGGACATCAATCTGCATGAGGAAGCGGTCGAGCTGGGCTTCCGGAAGTGGGTAAGTGCCTTCCTGTTCAAGCGGGTTCTGAGTGGCCAGTACGTGGAAGGGGGCAGGCAGGTCGTGGTGATGGCCTGCGATTGTAACGTGGTATTCCTGCATGGATTGCAGGAGAGCGGACTGGGTTCGCGGGCTGGCGCGGTTGATCTCGTCTGCCATTAGTAGCTGGGCGAAGACCGGGCCGGGAATGAAGCGGAAGGAGCGTTTGCCATCCGGGGCTTCCTCCATCACTTCAGAACCCAAAATGTCCGAGGGCATCAGGTCTGGTGTGAACTGGATACGGCTGGAATCGAGGCCGAGCACTGTGCCCAGAGTTTCCACCAGTTTGGTTTTTGCAAGACCGGGAACACCAACAAGCAGACCGTGGCCGCCGGAGAGAATCGTCACCAATGTGCGTTCAACGACGCTTTCCTGACCAAATATGGAACGGGCGATTTCCTCTTTTGCCTGTCGGATTTTCTCACAAGCCGCCTCTGTGCGTGCGACTATATCCTCTGGTTTGGGGGGCATGCCTGTCATATTGGTGTTCATCGCTGCTCTCTTTTCGTCGCGCGTTGCAACCCTGCCTAGCTCACCTTTGCATCATACTCGGTTTTAAAAAAGGCGATCCCTAGCAAATTTATAGGCCTGTACTTTTCAGCATTAGGCTGACTATGCAGGCAGAAGTGCAATGCAAGGCGCGAAAGCCAGTTTCAAAATGTTTTGATATGATCGGGGTCAGAGCATCCCTGGGTTATAGTTTGGTTGGCTCTACCCTAACGGCATTTCTGTGAACAGATAGTGAGTCTGAGGGCTGAGATTCCGTTTGCCCCTGAGAATTGAGAGCATTGCGCCCTTAATAGAGACCACCAATGACGTCTCTTATTTTGCTGCGTCGATGCTTATCGCAAAGGTATAACTTGGCGCGGGCTTTGAGGGAGGGTAGCGTTAGAGCTTGCGTGACACCATATTACCCCAATAGTGGTGTGTTCCGATGTATTGGTAGAATGACCGTGGTGAGCGAACTAACAGAAAAGAGCATTCCGGAAATCAAGGAGATGCCGAAAGGTCTTCAGGCTTTGATTTCGCGTGCGGGAAAATCCAAAAGCCTGCCTCCTATCCATCTTTGGAACCCGGAGTTTTGCGGAGATCTGGATATGCAGATCAAGCGGGATGGATCCTGGTATTACATGGGCACGCCTATTCAGCGTGAGGCTCTGGTGCACCTGTTTTCGACTGTGTTGAAGCAGGAAGAAGATGGGAAGTACTATCTTGTAACGCCCGTTGAGAAGATTGGCCTAACCGTTGAAGATGCGCCGTTTGTAGGCGTGGAAATGGATATTCACCAGCAGGACGGAGAGCAGGTGATTACGATCCGGACCAATTGCGGTGACGTGGTTGAAGCTGGGCCTGACAATCCTATCCGTTTTGTACAGCAGGAAGAAGATGGCGGGCTGAAGCCTTACATCCTTGTGCGTGACCGATTGGAAGCATTGTTTGCGCGGACACTGGTTCATGAGCTCGCGCCGCATTTGCAAGAGCGTGAAGGCGAGGGTGGACGGGTTGTTGGCATTGAAAGCCATGGTGCATTCTTTGTGGTGGATACGGTCCAGAACCTTGGATTTTAGGAAGAGACATTAGGACGGCGTATTATCTTGTCTGAGTTTACAGCAGAGAATTTCAGATCTCGGGTGATGGACCGGTTGGCCGGTCAAGCCCATGAGCCTGCAGGAGATCACATCCTCAATCCGGATATTCCTGATTATGGTGAGGATCTGGAGCAGGTACGGGATGCTGCTGTTCTGATCGGTATTGTTGACCGGGGGACAGAGGCGTCCATTCTTTTAACCCAGCGTACTGCGCACCTGCGTTCTCATGCTGGGCAGATTGCGTTTCCTGGTGGCAAAATTGATGAGGATGATGACGGGCCTGTGGGTGCAGCTTTGCGAGAGGCGCATGAAGAAGTTGGCCTGGACTCTGACTTAGTAGAGATTTTAGGTGATCTTGGCGATTACTACACGGGCTCCGGGTATCGGGTCGTGCCGGTTCTTGCGACAGTCAAACCTCCGTTGATCCTCTCTCCCAATCCGGCAGAGGTGGATGAAGTATTTGAAGTGCCTTTGTCTTTTCTGATGAACCCTGAGAACCACCAGAAAAAAAGCGGAGAATTCAGAGGCAAAACGCGCTACTATTATGCCATGCCGTTTGAGCAGCGTTACATATGGGGTGTCACCGCTGGCATCCTGCGCGTGCTTTACAATAGGGTTTATGCCTGATGATACGAATGCTCCTGACACATGGGTTGTTGTTCTTTGTTCCTTTTATCGCCTACGCAGTGTGGGTGATGGTGGTACGTAAGGCAAAGAAAGACAAGCGATTTCGCGATGGCCCGATGTTGTGGTTGAGCATCAGCGGAATAGCTCTTGTCATCGCCAGCCTGATGCTGCTTGCAGAAACAAGCCGCGCACCTCTTGGCTCGCAATACAGACCAGCGCAGGTGGTGGATGGTGAGTTCGTTCCAGGTGGATACGAGACTCCTCAAAAATGACCAGATTACAACAGAGCGGCTGGCTGGACAGTGCTGCTGTTCAGCGGGCTTTTGACGTTCTGGAACAAGACGGTGATGTTGCGCGTGCAGTTGGTGGAACTGTGCGCAATTCCCTACTTGGTGAAGTGGTGGATGATGTTGATATTGCCTGCACTGCCTTGCCGGATGTGGTGCTTGCCAGAGCGGAAGCTGCTGGTGTCAAAGCCATCCCAACTGGTGTTGACCATGGAACGGTGACGCTGGTTATTGATCGCCAACCGATTGAAGTGACCTGTCTGCGCGAAGATATTGAAACGCACGGACGCCACGCGACGGTTAAGTTTGGGCGTGACTGGACGAAAGACGCGCAGCGCCGCGATTTCACAATGAATGCGCTTTACGTGGACCGTCATGGTGAACTGTTTGATCCGCTGGGCGGTCTGGATGACTGCCTCAACCGGCATCTGCGGTTCATTGGAGATGCGCGTGCGCGTATTCGCGAAGATTATCTGCGGATCCTACGGTTCTTCCGGTTCTTTGCGACTTACGGGCAAGGGGAGATCAATGCGGATGGGTATGCTGCCTGTCTTGAATTGAAAGATGGCCTTTCTCATCTTTCCAAGGAGCGTATCACCAAGGAAGTGCTGAGAACGCTGTCTGCACCGCGTGCTCTCGATTCTTTGCTGCTGATGGAGCTGGGCGGAATATTGCAGCTCATTTTGGGTGGAGAGGCTGCGAGCTCTCGCTTGGCGCGCCTTTTGGACCTTGAGGATTTGCCTGAGGCAGCTCTCCAGCCGGTGTTGCGGCTTGGTGGTGTTGCAGGACCGCAAGTTGCTGAGCTCCTGCGCCTTTCTAATGCGCAGAAGAAAGAAATTGAGGTTGCTGCTGATATTGCGGAGGTGCTGCATACACGCGGGCAGAGCAAACAGCAGTTGAAGGCGTTGTTGGTTGCTCATGGAACGGATGCTGTTGTTGATGGTGTTTTGACTGCCTGGATGAACGACATCGTGCAGAGTGAGGCGGAGCTGAAAGAGTTGTTGGCCTTTGCGCAGAACTGGGTGATACCGAATTTTCCGCTGACTGGTAAGATGATGCTTGCTGGCGGTATTCCTGCCGGACCTGATATGGGTAAGGCGATGCGGCTGGCACAGCAGATCTGGGCTGATGCGGATTATCAGCAATCTGCTGAGAGTTTGCTGGAGCAGGTGAAAGTGCTGCTGGCTGATGAGGTGAAGTGATCATGAGTGTCAAGCTGCGTGGTCATCACTTGCTATGCGTGCTTACATTTATTGGGCACGGCTATTCTCCTGCGTTTTCCAAGAACTACGAGGCTGTGGTGAAGCGCCTGAATGCGGGAGAGGCTGCCCTACTGGTTGAGGGGCCGGATGAGATTTGTGCGGTTCTGATCAGTGAAGAAGAGCAGCCGCATTGCTTTAATTGCAGTGTGGTGGAGCGTGATAAAGCGGCTGTGATGTTGATCTCTCGCCTGCTTGGGACTGAGCTGCGTGTTGGTGATGAGCTTGTGCTAAGTTCGCATTTGGTCACCAAGATGCGGAAAGCATATGCTGAGGGTGTTTTTAAGAAGGCCTGCCAAAACTGCGAGTGGGTGGAGTTTTGTGATGAAATCTCCTCATCTGGCTTTCAAAAAGTCCATCTTCACAATCCAATGAAGCCCTGAAGTCGTTTGCCTTTGTTTTGAGGGACTTAAGCTGTTTCTGAAATTTTCATTGGTGCGTATTCTTGTCTGAAAACCAGCTTCCACTTTTCGGGAATGCACTTTGGTCTTCAAATTTTAACAGAATGCCCCCATATGGAGGGCAACATGAGTTTAAGGGCAGGTTTAGGGGTTACATGCTTGCATTGAATAAGTTTCCAAAGTTTCTCACACTCTTGGTGTTTTCGATCGGTCTGATCTTTGTGACGGCTGACTTTGCAGAGGCAAAGCGTGGATTCAGTTTCGGTAGCCGCGGTTCACGCAGTTACTCAGCTCCAAAAGCGACCAAGACTGCACCAAAGACGGCTCCGGTTCAGCGGACCATGACACCTAACAACGGCACCAACACAGGTGCGCAGCAGCAAAATGCAGCTGCAGCCTCTAAGGCAGCTGCAGGCCAGCGCCGTGGCTTGTTTGGCGGTGGTTTCCTCGGGTCTATGCTCGGTGGATTGGCACTTGGTGGATTGCTGGGCATGTTGTTCGGTTCCGGGTTCGGCGGTATGGCCGGGTTATTCGGTATGATCATGCAGGTGTTGCTGATCGGCGGTGGTATCATGTTGTTGATGCGGTTCTTGCGGGGACGCCAACAGCCACAGGCCGCTGGTGCTGCCCATGGATACCAGCAGGAGCCACAGCAGAACCAGTCGTTCAGCTTTAATGATGCGGGTGCGCAGGATGCGCCGCGTCGTTCAGGATCTTCTGGCATTCCGAACACCGGTTTTGGTGGTGGTCAGGCGCCTCAGTTTGAGGAAAAGCCTGTCTTTTCTACCGAAGCGGATGATGAAATCGGCCTGACTGCGGATGACTTTGATGCCTTTGAAGCGCTGCTGACAACCGTCTGGACTGCTTACGGCTCTGAAGATTACGGTAAGATCCGCGAAATCGCGACGCCTGAAATCATGGGCTACTTTGCTGAGGAACTGGGTAAGGCTGCGTCCAACGGTCTTGTCAATGAAGTGCGCGGCATCAAGCTGCTTCAGGGTGATCTGAGCGAAGCCTGGCGTGAAGGCGACAAGGACTATGCGTCTGTCGCAATGCGCTATGAGGCCATTGATGTGATGCGTGAGCGGGCCAACAACAAAGTGGTTGAAGGCAATCCGGATGTACCGGAAGAGCGGACAGAGATCTGGTCGTTTGTTCGTGATGCCGGTGAGAGCTGGAAGCTCTCAGCTATTCAACAAGCTGATTAATCAGAGCAGATAATAGAAATTGGAAAGGGGCCTCATGGGCCCCTTTCTCTTTAATGGTTCGATGGGTCTTGTGCTGCTAAAGCAATTCGCGTTTTTGCTGAAACGCCTGATCTGCTTTAGCTTTTGCTTTTGCGTATCTATCTCGAAAACCGATAGGCACTTTTGGGAAATACGCTTTAGGTTGCGACAGAAAGCTTTACATCGATGTTGTTGCGGGTTGCGTTGGAATATGGGCAGACCTCATGCGCTGCAGCGACGAGTTCTTCTGCTTTTGCTTTGTCCATGCCCGGTACGGTAACAGCGAGAGCAATTTCCAGACCGAAACCACCTTCGGAGCGTGGGCCAATGCCAACGGTTGATTCTACGTTCACGTCAGCAGGCAGAGCGATGTCAGACTGCTGAGACGCTACAAACTTCATAGCTCCGATGAAACATGCGGCGTATCCAGCAGCGAAGAGTTGCTCTGGATTGTTGCCTTCTCCACCTGCACCACCCAGTTCTTTTGGGGTTGCAAGTGTCAGTTCCAGAGCACCGTCCTTTGTTTTTGCAGTGCCGTCCCGGCCACCGGTAGCAACTGCGCTTGTTTCATAAAGAACGTTAACTGGCATTTGGTATTCCTCGTTGCTGTTATGTATCGTGCACGATTAAATCCTATGCGATATAGTTAAGAAGAAATGTGGGGTGCTGTCAATCAAAACGTGAATTAATCGTGTGCGATTTAGTTTGACGGCTTTTATATTGATGGGTAGAACGAGGAAAGAGGATGTTACTCAGGACTGGAATACGGTGATGGCCGAGAAGAAATCTGAAGAATTTCAAGGCTTTGGTTTAGATCAGCATTTGTGCTTTGCCATCTATAAGGCCAACCACGCCTTCAATCGGTTTTATAAACCGGTGATGAAGAAGCTTGGGGTCACGTATCCGCAGTACATCACTTTGCTTGCTCTTTTGGAAAAAGACCATCAGCGCGTCTCCGAGTTGGGGGAGCGCTTGTTCCTTGAGTCGAACACTCTGACACCGTTGCTTAAGCGCCTTGAAGAAATGGGCTTTCTTGCTCGTGCGCGCTCCAAAGAAGATGAGCGGCAGGTTATTGTTAGCCTGACGAAAGAAGGGCGTGATTTGAGTGATGGCGTGATTGACGTACAGCACTGCGCCTTTTCCAATCTGGATGTGCCGGTAGAAACCATTGGCCAGCTGGTTGAGCAGCTTAATGACATTCAGGAGATGTTGACGGAAGCCAAAGAGAAGGTTTCCAGCTAAAGATCAGCTGTCGGGTAGCATCGCTTTTTCAAAGGGATCGCGGCCATGCTGATCATATAAGCAACACAGGTCCTGCACTTCTTCCTTTAACAAGACAAACTGGGAAAAGCCGACGAGCTCTCCGTCAATATGGATTGGGGAGACGGTGACGAGAATGGTGGTGGTTCCGTATGGATTGGCCACATAACGCACCGGGTCTTTGCGGCCATCTTTGAACAGCTGCAGCATGGCATCGAACCTCGGGTTGGTGATGGCGCGGCGGTGGTTTTCTTTTACATTGTGCCCGATGTGGCGGGGCTTGCGATCCAGATTTTCTGAAGCCCATTTGTTGTAGTAGAGCAGCTTGCCGTCTTTATCGATGATGGTGACACCGATGCCTGCTTCGTCCAACAGGCGGTCAGCCCAGCCTGACAGTCTCCACGCTTCCAGAATTCGTTGTTCAGTGACTTCCGGCAGTTCGCTCTTGTTGTCAGTCATGTTTGCTTACTCGCTGTTCGCCCAAACCTTAGCGAAGGCGAGTAAGCAATTGCTTTCAGAAATACTCGGGTTTTCTAAAGCTATGAGAATGCGGTGGCTGTTTTGAACTTGCGCTGGCGTGCCCAGAGAATGCCCAGTGAACCCGCTGTCATGATGACGCCTGCCAGAATGGTGATTGGATCTAGTAGTGTCTGAGGCAGATAGCCAGCTTTGTCGGCGATGAGCTCAAACAGCAATGAGGTGAACGGCAGGGCGGCGATTGTGGCAACGTAGTTCTGACTGCCAACCAGATTAATCGCCTGCATGGACAGGAACATGGACACACCGCGCAGGGTTATGCCGACACAAATGGCCGCGAGCCACATGGTTGGGCTCCAGACCTGTGTCAGGTCGATGAGCGGCAGGTTGCTGGTCCAGTCCGTTGCTTGCTGTGTTGCTGCAGGGCCATCGGTGATGAGAGAGAGGGCGGCGAGGGCGATGAGCATGATCAGCGCGCTAGCCACCAGCATGACACCGCTGAGCGAGGCGCGCTCCTTCAGATCATCTCCCTGATT
>NZ_LCWX01000165.1:40582-43979 GCF_001431305.1 Pseudovibrio sp. POLY-S9 | reverse complement strand
TTGCGGGTGGAATTCTGCGATAATAACGGAGGCAACCACCGCAAATTCCGAGAAGATCATCAGATAGACGGCGGGGTTGGAGTAGGTGTCATCCAGCGAGGAGATCAACAGAACAACGCCAAGAATAATGATCAGATGACCGGGCAGTTCCAGAGCGGTGGGGAGCCGGAAAAACAAGAGAGCAAAGGCGAGCGCTGAAAACGGAACGGAGACAAGGCCGAAAAAGCCTGCGTTTGCCGCACTGATGTACAGCAGAGAGGCTGTGAAACAGGCAGCAGATAGGACGCGGGCAACCCCATAGGCCCAGGTGTAAGGGCTCTTGAGCGCATCCATTGTTGCGCCCAGCTTTCGGCTGACGGCGATGAGGAACAGGCCGCCAAACATCAGCTGAATGATAGTGAAGATCCATGGATCAAGATTGTAGGTAAGCAGCAAGCCTTTGCTTATGACAATCAGAAACGCCCAGCTTACCATGGTGGCAAGGCAGACAATCAAGTCCTTGGGGGTCAAACTTAGTACTCCTCTCCGACGAATTCGCCGGTGATTTTCAGGCCATCAATTCCGGTCTGGCCGTTTTCCTTATAAATGCGCCTTGGATATGCCCCGGCATGATTGGCAATATGATCTGCAAGTTGCTCAGAATGTGTGACGAGCCAGATCTGGCTGCGCTCTGAGGCTTTGGCAATGACTTTGGCGAGTGGTTCCAGCAAGTCAGGGTGCAGGCTGGCTTCGGGTTCGTTGAGGGCAATGAAGGAGGGCAGGCGGTAGGACAACATAGCGCCAAGCAGGGCGAGATATTGCAATGTGCCGTCCGACAGTTCCTGAGAGGGGAACGGGCGGCGGATTTCCGGTGTCTGTAATGCGAAGCGGCAATCCTGCCCATTGGCTTCGATGATCAGCTTGCTGTTGGGGAAGGCATCATCGACCGCTTCCTGGAGGTAAAACGTGTCCTTGCGGATTTCCTTCAGTGTAGCGAAAACTGCTGCAAGATCGTTGCCATCTGATGAGAGCGTTGGGGTGGTGACATTGGGGCTTGGACGACGTAATAGGCTGTCCCGATCACTGCGGAAGGTGTGGTAGAAACGCCAGTCTGCAATTGCGCGGCGGACCAGATCTAACTCCGGAAACTGGCTGCCATCGCGAATGCTGGCGAGGGCCGTCTCGGAAGGCAGAAGTTCGTTGTCGTAGGTTACTTTGCTGCCGTTGCTGGCGCGCAGAAAGGCACTTGGGCCTTTGCGGTTCATCAGCACGACAGACTTGGAGCCTGTCAGGAGGTTTAGTTCTTCTTCTCTCACCATGGTCTCATAGGGCAGGGCGGGATCAGAGATCGGGTTGGGCAGGCCCAGCTGGATGCGGTAGGAAAGATCCCCCAGATCAGCACGCAGGATGATGCGCTTCTTTTCGTGGGTTTTCAGGTCTCCTGCCCACATGACGCTGTCTACGCCGCCTTCCTCTGAAACGGCGCGGGTGATACGGCCCAGTGCGGCTTGCTGTAGAAGTTCAAGCGACTTGTAGAGGTTGGTTTTACCGACGCCATTGTTGCCGACAAACACGTTGACGGCACCAACTCGCATGAACAGCTTATGTACGGATCGGTAATTCTCAATACCGATCGCCGAGAGAGGGGGCATAGACATCTGGTGAAACTTTTTTGATATATCTTCGGTAGGTATGGTTGAGAATAAGCAGGTTGGCTCACGAATGTAAATTGAACCGCTGCGTTCATGCACCGGAAATTCACGTTTTGTTCGCCTGCGGTTGATGAAGCCCTGTGCTTCATGGCAGGGTTGTCTAAACTGTTTTATGGTTTCGTTGTCGTGTGTTCTCGCCTGAAGGGGATCGTTCCTTTTTCGGGACTGCGCTTGAGAGGAAAGTGTCAATGTCTGATCAAAATTCTGATGGTATGCGGCAGGAATCCGATAGTTTTGGTGTGCTGGATGTTCCCATTGGCAAGTATTGGGGCGCGCAAACCGCACGGTCTCTGATCAACTTTCCCATTGGCCGGGAGCATCTACCGCCTGCGCTGATCCATGCGTTAGGCGCGGTGAAGCTGGCTGCTGCCAGGGTGAATATGGAAGAGGGGCGTTTGTCAGAAGATCTGGGCAAGGCCATTTGTCAGGCAGCGACCGAGGTGATTTCCGGCAAGCTGGACGCGCATTTTCCTCTGGTGATCTGGCAAACAGGGTCTGGCACGCAATCCAACATGAACACCAACGAGGTGATTGCCAACCGAGCCATTGAGTTGCTTGGTGGTCAGATTGGCACCAAGTCTCCTGTGCACCCCAACGATCACGTGAATATGGGGCAGTCCTCTAACGACACCTTCCCGACGGCCATGCATATCGCGGCAGCTTGTGAGATCAACAAAGTGCTGCTGCCGGCGCTGACACATCTGCACGACACGATGGAAGCCAAGGTAGCGGCCTTTGCGGATATTGTGAAGATTGGCCGGACGCACACGCAGGATGCGACGCCTTTGACATTGGGGCAGGAATTTTCTGGCTATGTGGCGCAGCTGGAGTATTCCAAAGAGCGTATTGAGCAGAGCCTTGTAGGGCTTTATCGCCTTGCGCAGGGTGGCACAGCGGTTGGAACCGGACTTAATTCAACGCCAGAGTTTGCCAGTGCGTTTGCTACTCACGTGAGTGAGGTGACAGGTCTGCCATTCGTGACGGCGGTCAATAAATTTGAGGCATTGGCCACGCATGATGCGGCTGTGTTTGCACATGGTGCGTTGAACACGCTGGCTTGTTCGCTGATGAAGATTGCCAATGACATTCGCTTCCTTGCTTCTGGTCCGCGTTCCGGTCTTGGTGAGATCAGCCTGCCAGCCAACGAGCCGGGCTCTTCCATTATGCCGGGTAAGGTGAACCCGACCCAGTGTGAAGCGGTGACCATGGTCTGCGCTCAGGTGATGGGCAATCAGACAGCGGTGAGTGTGGGTGGATCGACGGGGCATTTTGAGCTGAATGTGTTCAAACCTGTGATTGCTAACAGCTTGTTGCAATCCATTGAGCTCCTGGCGGATTGCATGGTGAGCTTTGCGGACCGCTGTGTTGTTGGCATTGAGCCAAACATTGAGCGTATTGAAGAGTTGCTGGAACGGTCCTTGATGCTGGTGACAGCACTTGCGCCCACCATTGGCTATGACAAAGCAACCGAGATTGCCAAGTCTGCCCATAAGAACGGGACCACACTGAAGGAAGAAGCTCTTCGTCTTGGTTATGTGTCTGCGGAAGAGTTTGACCGTGTTGTCCGGCCAGAGAAGATGGTCAGACCGGGGTAGGGCGGTTGCCACTCATCATGATGTCGAGTGTGTGCTTCAGGCAGGCTTTTTGGTCTGCCTCCTCTAACTGCTGAGCCCCAATGAGCGTTGCATAAAGGATCTGGCTGTTGA
>NZ_LCWX01000165.1:40107-40487 GCF_001431305.1 Pseudovibrio sp. POLY-S9 | reverse complement strand
TCTTTGCATGCCTTTGGGTTTGGGGGATTTGAGAAAACAGTTGCTCGACGTACTCCAGACGCCGCTGATCAATTTTACTCATATAGGCGCCGGCGAGATCATCAAACTGGGCCCAGTTGCGGATCGCGGCGGAAACGCCGGTTGCACCATACTCTAATGAGACCTCACTTGCTGCAATCTCGATCAGATCATAGAGGCGCTGTTTGGGGGCGGGGCTGCCTGCATCGACCTGCGCGATGATTTGTTGTGTGGCTAATTGCTCCCAATGGTCCAGCATTGCTTTTTTCAAAGCAGCGACATCCTTGAAGTGCCAATAGAACGAGCCCTTGCTCACCTTCAGTGTTCTGGCAAGCGCTTCGGCCTTCAGGCTCTGAGGTCCA
>NZ_LCWX01000165.1:26996-40007 GCF_001431305.1 Pseudovibrio sp. POLY-S9 | reverse complement strand
TTCGCGGCTAGCGAGCGGAAGCCGCCTTTGATCCAGTCCAGCGCTGTGAGTTTGGTTTTCTCTGTCATTCATTCACCATACGCTGCCGTATTGACAGGGTCTAGCTTTAAGCTACCATACGCTACCGTATGGAATCAAAGATGAGGCAATTCCTATGAATAAGTGGCTTTTGGCTTCTGGTATCCTGTCGTTGTTGTTGATGCTGGTACATGTGTTTCTGGGTGGGCCAGAGATCCATGATCCTGTATTGGGCAGTGATCTTCATCCTGTGGTGATCGCGGTGCTGTCGGTGGTCTGGCATGGAATCACTGTGGTGATGCTGGTCAACGGTGTGTTGTTGCTGGTAGCTGCCTTTAGAGAGGAACTGGCCGCTGGTGTTGCCTGGGTGGTGATTGGGCAATATAGCGGGTTCACGCTGCTGTTCATCTACTACGGCCTCACCCAGTTGGGTAACCTGATGGATATGCCGCAGTGGATTTCCTTCGCGATTATAGCTGGCTGTGTGGCGATGGGATTGCGGAAGGCCGGGCGTGCAAATGCATTGCGGAGTTCTGTAGCCTGAGTGGTTGAAATGGGTGACGCCCAAAACTGCTGCGTGTTGACATTTCGCGGTTTGCGCTTTTATTGTCATCATCGGTCGGCAGTTCCCAAGGCGTCGCTGCCCCGTAAGGGGAGCTAAACCTGCCATTCACTTCGACAGCAATCGACATTCTTGTCCGATGCCGCTTCGCAAGCCAGCGACCACGAAAATGTAATGCGGCTCGAGAGGATTTTTCAATGTCGAGAGTCCCAGTCCCTCTTCGGTCGCCTGATATCTCCACGTTTGCGCGTAGTGTTGCCCGCCAGATGAAAACTCGCGGTGATACTCCCTCGCATGTGGAGTTGATGAACATGCTCGCCAAAGCGGCGGGTTTCCAGAACTTCCAGCATCTAAAAGCTTCGCATTCTGCGGGTCGTCGCCTAGATGCCGAGCCGGTTGTCGAGACGGTAGACCATCGGCTTGTTGAGCGCGCCCTCAATCAGTTTGATGATTTGGGGCGATTGGTGAGCTGGCCGTCACGGCGGCAGGTTCAGGTGCTTTGTCTTTGGCAGCTGTGGTCCCTTATTCCGGCTGGTGCATCGCTTCGGGAGAAAGAGATCAACATGCTGCTCAAGGAAGGGCACTGTTTTGCTGACCCTGCTTTGTTAAGGCGTGAGCTGTTTAGTCTCGGGCTTTTGCATCGTAATCGGGATTGTTCTGATTACAGACGGCAGGAGCAACAACCACCGCTGGAAGCGCGTGATCTGATCAAGCGTTTGAAGGGGAGAAGTTTGGAAAGTGAGACTGGCAGTTCTGCCATGTCGTTCATTGTCAGGCCGAGCGCTTAAGCTGGTTTTCACTTCCAAAGAGACAGGAAGCTCCCCAATACGTGGGTTGGGGAGCTTCTTTCGTTTTTCTGGCTTATGGCCACTTTACCACGGGTGGCATGGAGGACAGGATGGAGGAGACGTTTCCGCCTGTCTTGAGGCCGAAGATTGTGCCGCGGTCGTAAAGGAGGTTGAACTCCACGTAACGGCCACGACGGACCAGCTGTTCTTCGCGTTGTTCGAGCGTCCATGGGGTCAGGAAGTTTTTGCGGATCAGCTTTGGATAGATGTCGAGGAAGGCGTTGCCGACGGATTTGGTGAGGGCAAGGTCTGCATTCCAGTCGCCGGTGTTGTGGCGGTCGTAGAAAATGCCACCGATGCCGCGTGCTTCGTTGCGGTGAGGCAGATAGAAGTACTCGTCGCACCACTTCTTGAAGTGCTCGTAATCAGCCCCCGGATGGTCTGCGCAGGCTGCTTTCATAGCCTCATGAAATTCGACAGTGTCCGGATCTTCCTGCGTGCGGCGTGCGCTGAGTACAGGTGTCAGGTCTGCTCCGCCACCAAACCATTGCTTGGTGGTGACGACCATGCGGGTGTTCATATGCACTGCTGGTACATTTGGATTGTGCATATGGGCGATCAGGGAGATGCCGGAAGCCCAGAAACGCGGGTCTTCGCTGGCTCCGGGGATCTGATCGCGGAACTCTGGCGAGAACTCACCGTGTACGCTGGAGACGTGTACGCCAACCTTCTCGAACACACGTCCATGCATCAGGGACATGACACCGCCGCCGCCGTGGCCGCCGCTGTGATCTGTACGTTCCCATGGGGTGCGCTCGAAACGTCCCGCTGGCTGGTCGGAGAGGGGGCCGTCCAGTTCCCCGACTTCTACTTCCAGCTGCTCAAAGGCATTGCAAATGTTGTCACGCAGCTGGCTGAACCACGTGGATGCCTCTTGTTTTTTGTCTTCCAGATCTGCTGGAAGCGTGTTTTGTGTCTCGCTCATAGTCCCTCCTTGAGCGCAAAGCGTTCTTTGCTGTTCTATGTAAGGGAGCGCAACTGAGAAGTACAGGTGAGGCGGAACGGTGCACGGAGCTATTTGGATCTGTCGAGGATGACCGGATACTTTTCAGGCTGAACATAGTTGCCGTCACATTGGGGCTTGGCACGGAACTCCATCAGCTGGGGATAGCCGTCGGAGGTGAACTTGTGGACCTCGTAGGTGCCACAATCTCCAAGACCGCGGCCTTCTGTGAAGCTGGTCAGATCTCCGGTCTTGATGTCCCAGACACCGTTGAAGACCACGTCAGGGTTGTCGTTGCCTTCATGTTTTGGGCGTTCAAAGGTCAGCAGCTTGGCGTTGTTGGGCTGGCGGGAATCTATACGGATGTAGAGGTGGGCCATGTTGTAAAGGTTGTTGGCGCACATGAACTCCAGCACCTTCACGTCCTTGCTGAACTGCAGTGTATTGTTGCCGGACAGGTCGTAGGCGTCTTTCCAATCACAGGGATAGGCTGCATCCAGCATGTTTATGTAGCGGTTCAGGATTGATGGATCGTGCTGTGTGACGGGTTTGACAGGTTCGGCGTGTAACGAGCTTGCCAGTAGAGTTTCGAAGAGAACGGTTGCTGCAAAGCAGGCTGTGAATGTTCGGGGCAAGGTTTGGAACACGGCGATCTTCCTCTTTGGACAACCCCAAAGCAGTTCGCATTTAAGTTGAAACATATGAACTGCTTTAGTCTTTGTTTTTGCGTATCTTTATCCGAAAACCGATTTCCACTTTTCGGAGATACGCTGTAGTCTTCTTGCTGTGTCCCTGAAGATGCCTTGCCAGCCTTACTCTTGCGCTAAAACTCTTGGTTTCATCGTGCTTACCAAGAAGCTTCGGGCTTTAATGGACTTGCTGGCCGCTTTTACCTTGGCGGGTAGATCAACGGGTAATCCGTTGGCTCACGGAATTTGCCGTCACACTGCCGCTTGGCGCGATACTCCACGAGTTCCAGATACCCTTTGGGTGTGAAGCGGTGGATTTCAAAAGAGCCGCAGTCAGAGAGGCCGCGATCCACTGTGAAGCTGGTGAGAGCGCTGCGATTGTGATCCCAAAAGCTGTTGAACAGAATGTACCGGCTGGTGACTGGCTGGTCCTCAGGACGATCGAGGGAAACGAGTTTTGCAGGCTGGTTTGAGTTTTTGGTGCGACGGATATAGAGGTTCGCCAGATTGTGCATGCCAACGGTGCAGGAGAACTCGAGCACCTCGACGCCGTTGCCGAGGTCGTAAAGGTTATACCCGCTTCGTGTGTGTGCATCATGCCAATCACAGGGGTATATCTCGTCCAGCAGGTGGAGATATCGATTCAGGACGGCTTCGTCATGCAGGTTGGCATGGAGGACGGGTTCGACCGGTGCTCCTGCGAAAGTGGGCTGTGGAACTGACAGCAAAAGTGCAAAGCAAAACAGATGAGCGAATTTTCTCGAAAGACTCTCAAACATCGCAATAAAAACCTAAATCGCGCAAAGCAACGCATTCAATAACGCAACTAGTTTAGGTTGTGTTTTATTCAAAAACAATCTGTTTGACGAAGAGCTTCACCCAGGACCATGCCAGTGGAAACGGCCATATTGAGAGAGCGCATGCCGTTCTTCATTGGAATCAGCAGTCTTGCATCAGCAACTTGATGGATATCTTCCGGCACGCCAGAACTTTCGCGACCCATCAGGATCAGGTCCTCTTTCTTGAACGCGAACTGCGTATAAGGGCGTGATCCTTTGGTGGTCATGAGGATAAGTCGGCGTTTTTCGGCTATCTGCCATTCACGAAAACTCTCCCAATCCATATGGCGTTGGAGTTTGGCGCGTTCGATGTAATCCATGCCAGCCCGTTTAAGTGCATGATCAGACTGGGGGAAGCCTGCCGGCTCGATCAGGTGCACCGTCACATCCATGCAAGCGGCCAGCCGTAATAGGGTCCCGGTGTTATGCGGAATGTCTGGCTGGTAAAGGGCAATATCTGGCATGTTGTCGGGTGCTCGCGTTGTTTCCTGAAAGATTGGCTTATGGAAGCATCTCTTGGGCATCTAGAGGAACCCGAGGAAAATCTCCAGAAAAATCATAGAGTTTGTTGATAGGTGGAGCGCTTCGGTGGGTGAAACCTAATGGAAATCAAGAGGTTCTATCTGAATTCGTGATATATGTTGCGAAAAAGATACACCACATCCTAAAGTGGTTTTCCGTATTTTTTGGGGCTAGGCATGTCTCCGCCTTTATGAGTATAAGCATCTCGCACCGGCCGAGAGCCCTCATCTTACTTGACGAGACTCTCCGAGTTGCTGATCGCCCGATCAGCTATTTTTTAACGTTGGAACTAGGGAGACATACATGAATACTGAATTTGTGCTCGTGAACGTAAATGTTCTCCCAGCGACTGGCGCATGCGCTATGCATCCCGCCAAAAACGCAGGTTACGCCGTTTCCGCTTAGAAGGCGGATTTCCAACACTTTCTAGCTCGTATTTTCTTAATGCAGCCCTCTTCACGGACGTATTACGTCTGCGGTTGCATGCATATGTTGTCGGAGTATCTCCAATGATTACGTCATTTATCTGGGCGCAGATCGCGTCCCGTGACGATTCTGCATCTCAAATTCCGGTCGATGGTGGCCGGTATGTGCGCTCGGCTGGTTCTGAAAAAGGAACGTTTTCTCAAAGCCTTGGGCACGCATTCTGGTTCTTGATGATTAGTGCTGGAATCGCATTTTTTACAATTATTCCAACGCTCTACGCAGAGTTGGCTACGGTAGAAATTGTAAGAGCAAACGGAATCAACGAGGCTGGCTCTCTGTTTCAGGGACGTTTGATTGATACCCTGGTTGGAGCTTTTGCTGTTGGGGTTGGAATTGCCAGTGTTATCTGGACTTTTTCCGGCTCTCCGAAAGATAACCGGGATCCTTACGATCGAGATGAGCGGCTGCAGTAAGCAGCCGTCATCCTCTTACCATGTTGACGTGGTAGCGCACCTTGCAAACCAAATATCTTAATTGGGATTTGTCATGTTCTCTTATTTTGAGAAGCTTATTGACCCATTCAAAATGGAAGAGATCGAGACTCCTCCAAGTAAGTTTTGGGGGTTTATCTGGTATTATACCAAGCCTGTTTCAATACTACTTGTTGTGATCGCCTTTTTCGCTGCATCTATTGCTGTAATTGAAGTGGTTATCTTTACGTTTATGGGTGATTTGGTGAACTGGTTAGGCACCGAAGACCCGGAAACGTTCTTTGCCGACAACTGGGGTCATCTGATCTGGATGGGTGTCGTTCTTCTTGTTATTTCGCCGATCATGTCAGCAGTTTGGGAGATGTTCTTCCATCAAGGATTGGTTGGTAACTATCCAATGCTGATCAGGTGGAAAGGGCACCGACAGTTACTTCGACAGAGTCTGACTTTCTTCCATAATGACTTTGCAGGTCGCATTGCTAACAAGCTGATGCAGACCTCACTTGCTGTACGGGAAGTCATTACGCGTATTGTCGATATCTTTGTCTATGTAATTGTTTACTTTCTGGCTGCACTTGTTGTGCTTGTGAGCGCAGATTGGCGTCTTGCCCTGCCGATGATCGGTTGGCTGCTCTCCTACTTCCTCGTCATGTACGTCTTTGTTCCCAAGCTTAAGCGTATTTCCAAGAAGCAAGCAGATGCCCGGTCTGTGATGACTGGTCATATCGTTGATGCTTATACGAATATCTCGACCGTAAAGCTGTTTTCACATGCATCGCGCGAAGAAGATTATGCCAAAGGTTCCATGAGCACTTTCATGGATACCGTGCATAAGCAGATGCGGAATGTGACCAAGCTGAACATCTGCCTGACGCTGATCAATAATCTGCTCTTGTTGTCTCTTGGCGCTCTGTCCATCTGGCTTTGGCAGAGGGCTTTGGTGACGACTGGTGATATCGCGATTGCGATTGGTCTGGCCTTGCGTTTGCAGGGCATGTCTCAGTGGATCCTTTGGGAAGTTGCTGGTCTGTTTGAGAATATCGGTACTGTTCAGGACGGATTGGGCATGTTGTCCCGGCATACTGAGGTCACTGATAAGCAAGATGCGAAAGCGCTTGTTGTTTCTGACGCGGAAATTCGCTTTGAAGATGTGAAGTTCCACTATGGCAAGGGCAGTGGCGTTCTGGAGAACCTGTCGCTCAACATTAAACCGGGTGAGAAAATCGGGATTGTTGGTCGCTCGGGTGCGGGTAAATCGACCCTGATGAACTTGCTGCTGCGCTTCCATGATCTGGAAGGTGGACGCATTGCCATTGATGGTCAGGATATTCGCGGCGTGACGCAAGAGAGCCTGCGCCAGAATGTTGGTGTGGTTTCTCAGGATACTTCTTTGCTGCACCGGACGATCCTGGAAAACATCACCTACGGCAAAGACGGCGCAACACTGGAAGAGGCAACTGAAGCGGCGAGACGGGCTCATGCTCTGGAGTTTATTGATGGCCTGAAAGACCCTGAAGGGCGGACTGGCTTTGATACTCTGGTGGGCGAGCGCGGTGTGAAACTCTCTGGCGGTCAGCGTCAGCGCGTCGCTATCGCGCGCGTCTTGCTGAAGGATGCTCCGATCCTTGTTCTGGACGAAGCAACGTCTGCTTTGGACTCAGAAGTGGAAGCTGCGATCCAGGAAAGCCTGTTCGAATTGATGGAAGGTAAGACAGTTATTGCAATTGCCCACCGACTTTCCACAATTGCGGCAATGGATCGCCTCATTGTCATGGATCAAGGCAAGATCGTCGAGATGGGTACCCATGAGGAACTTCTGAAATCCGAAGGTATCTATGGAAACCTCTGGAATCACCAATCTGGCGGTTTCCTTGCACAAGTTGCCGCCGAATAAGGATTCCTGACAGGGAATCAAGCGGTTTAAACCAAAAGTGGTTCGGGGAGAGTTTGCGTCCTATGGTCCCCGAACCACTCGACTTTTGACTCATATTTGCGTGTCAAAATCTCAATTGATCCCGTTTTTTTCCTCTTATGCCCAAGTTGTCTGCGACAATAAGTCCGCAAATTTTTAACCAGTCTAGACAAGTGCGACCATTGGTGGCAGATAGCATCCGTCAATATAAGTGCGTATTTAGCGCATTTTCACCTATGTCTTCTTTGCGGTGTATAGACAGTGACCGGTTTTGACTGGTTGCGGGCCTGTCCTCACAGAAGAGATCGTAGGTGTTCTCTTTCAATTTTGTTTCGAGAGGACACGACCTTGGAACACACGGACACGGCTGAACCGTCACGCCGCGATTTTCTTTACATCGCGACCGGTGCCGTGGGCGCGGTCGGTGCGGGAGCTCTGGCTTGGCCCTTTATCCATCAGATGAACCCCGATGCATCTGCACTGGCTTTGGCTTCTATCGAAGTTGATGTTTCTGCGGTTGAAGTCGGGCAATCCATCACTGTGACCTGGCGTGGTAAGCCGGTCTTTATCCGTCAACGTACGGAAAAAGAGATCGCTGAAGCGACAGAAGTGCCTATTGCTGATCTGCCAGACCAGTTTGCACGTAATGCTAACCTAGAAGATGGTGCGGACGCATCTGACGCAAACCGCGCTACGACAGGTAAAGAAGCCTGGCTGGTTATGGTTGGCGTTTGTACGCACCTGGGCTGTGTGCCTCTTGGTGAAGCTGGTGAATACGGCGGCTGGTTCTGCCCATGTCACGGCTCCCACTACGACACTGCTGGTCGTATTCGTAAAGGCCCGGCTCCAGAAAACATGCTCGTGCCGCCTTACAAGTTTTCCAGCGACGACGTTGTTGTAATCGGCTGACGAGGCCCTTTCAGGAGGCAGCTATGGCTGGTCATTCTACTTATGAACCGCAAAACGCTGGCGCCAAATGGCTTGAGCGTCGTTTGCCGGTACTCTCCCTTGTACATGGGAGTTTTGTTGCGTTTCCTACCCCGAAGAACCTGAACTACTGGTGGACCTTCGGCGGTATCGCATTTTTCGTGCTCGTTGTTCAGCTCATTACCGGTATCGTTCTGGTAATGCACTACACGCCGAATGATGCGCTCGCATTTGCATCCGTTGAGCACATCATGCGCGATGTGAACTACGGATGGTTGATGCGTTATCTGCACTCAAATGGTGCATCCATGTTCTTCTTCGCAGTGTACATCCACATCTTCCGCGGTATGTACTACGGTTCTTACAAAGAGCCGCGCGAAATTGCATGGATCCTGGGTGTGTTGCTGTTCTTCCTCATGGTGCTTACCGCATTCATGGGCTACGTGCTTCCTTGGGGCCAGATGTCTCTTTGGGGTGCAACGGTTATTACGAACCTGTTTTCTGCAGTTCCAGTTGTTGGTGAAGCAATCACCACATGGCTCTGGGGTGGTTTCGCAGTTGGTAACCCAACACTGAACCGCTTCTTCTCACTGCATTATCTGCTGCCGTTCGTGATCCTTGGCGTTGTGATGCTGCACATCTGGGCGTTCCACGTTGCTGGTAACAACAACCCAGTTGGTGTTGATCCTAAGTCCGATAAAGACACAGTTCCATTCCATCCGTACTACACGTTGAAGGATCTGTTCGCGATCGTTGTCTTTATGATCCTGTTCTCCTGGTTCGTGTTCTACCTGCCAAACTATCTGGGTCATGCTGATAACTACATTCCAGCTAACCCAATGGTGACACCAGCGCACATCGTTCCAGAATGGTTCCTTCTGCCATTTTATGCGATCCTGCGTGCGATCACTTTCGATATTGGTCCAATTCCTTCCAAGCTCGGTGGTGTGATTGCCATGGGTGGTGCGATTGCGATCTTGTTCGTGTTGCCTTGGCTTGACACTTCCAAAGTTCGTTCAGCGAATTACCGTCCTGTTTACCGGTTCTTCTTCTGGCTCTTCTTCTTCACCACAATCATGTTGGGGTGGCTTGGATCTAAGCCTGCTGAGCAGCCATACATTGCCTGGATCCAGTTCTTTACGGTCCTCTACTTCGCACACTTCCTGATCGTTCTTCCAGTTCTCGGACTGATCGAAACGCCTCGGAAAGTTCCTGACTCAATCAACGATGCAGTGCTGGGTAAGTCCAGTGATGCGGCTTAAGGGCAGGGGATTTTAAAGATGAAAAATCTAATGTTCAAAAGCGCTCGTGCTCTGGCTGTTGTTGCAGGTCTTGCTGTAGCTGGTCCGGCTCTTGCAGCTGGCGAAGGACCTCACGTCGAAAAGCAGCCTTGGTCTTTTGCTGGCCCATTCGGTCAGTTTGACAAAGCGCAGCTGCAGCGCGGCTTCCAGGTGTACCAGGAAGTTTGTTCTGCCTGTCATGGACTGAGCTACGTCGCATTCCGTAACCTTGCTGAGGAAGGCGGACCAGGTTTCTCTGTTGATGAAGTGAAGGCTCTTGCAGCTGAATACTCCATCGAAGATGGCCCGGACAGTGAAGGTGAAATGTTTGAGCGTGACGGTAAGCCGTTCGACAAATTTCCATCACCATTCCCGAACGAGCAAGCTGCACGTGCTTCTAACAATGGTGCTTACCCACCAGACCTTTCTTTGATGGCAAAAGCGCGCGCTGCCCTTCGTGGTTTCCCTTGGTTTGTTCTTGATGTTGCCACGCAGTATCAGGAAAACGGCCCGGATTACCTGTACGGCCTGCTAACTGGCTACCATGAGGCACCTGAGGGTGTTGAGGTTCCAGAAGGTCAGTACTACAATCCAGGCTTCATTTCAGGGTCCACGCTTGCAATGGCGCCTCCGCTGTCTGATGAGCTGGTTGAGTACTCCGACGGTTCTCCAATGACTGTTGATCAGTATGCTCGTGACGTTTCTGCATTCCTGATGTGGACTGCTGAGCCTCATCTGGAATCACGCAAGCGTATCGGCTTTGGTGTGATGGCATTCCTGATCCTGTTCGCATCGCTGCTGTACTTTACAAAGCGTAAGATCTGGAGAGATGTTGACCACTAAGGTCACATTTATAAATTCAAAAAGGGCTATCCTAATCGGGTAGCCCTTTTTTTTGGGGTTGCTGGCTGGATTTGATGTACCGCCAACTTCCTATCAGTGAATCAGGTAAGGTTGCGCCGACACAGGCAAAGCGGAGAGAGCGATATGCAGGCGGTTCTGGGCATTATCGGAGGTTCTGGCCTCTACAATATTCCTGGTTTTGAAAATGCCCGATGGGAACGGATCGAAAGCCCGTGGGGTGAGCCAAGTGATGATGTTTGCATCTGCGAGATTGGTGGTCTGAAGGTTGTTTTCCTGCCTCGTCACGGTCGTGGACATGTGCACTCTCCAACCGAGATCAATTATCGTGCAAATATTGACGTGCTTAAGCGGGCTGGTGTCACAGACCTGATTTCCGTCAGCGCCTGCGGGTCCTTGAAAGAGGAATATGCACCGGGAACTTTCGTTCTTGTTGACCAGTTCATCGATCGTACGTTTGCGCGCGAAAAGAGCTTTTTTGGAACTGGCTGCGTGGCGCATGTCTCCGTTGCTGATCCTATTTCGCCACTGCTGGTGGATGTTGTTGAAAGTGCCTGTCAAGAAGAGGGCCTTACGTATAGCCGCGGCGGTACTTATCTGGCTATGGAAGGGCCTCAGTTTTCTTCCAAGGCAGAAAGCCTCCTCTACCGCTCCTGGGGCTGTGACGTTATTGGTATGACAAACATGCCGGAAGCCAAACTGGCCCGTGAAGCGGAAATCAGTTATTCAACTGTGGCGATGGTAACGGATTACGACAGTTGGCATGCCGACCACGGAAACGTAGATATCAACGCGATCATCAAGGTTCTACACGAGAACGTGGAAAGTGCTCAGAAGCTTGTCCTAGCTGTTGCCCGGAAACTGCCGAGAGAGCACCAGCAGTGCCCGGTTGGTTCCAACACGGCACTTGATTTTGCGATTATGACTGCTGAGGACAAAAGAGACCCGGCACTGCTTGCAAAGCTTGATGCTGTTGCTGGACGTGTGCTGCGCAAATAATCGAGCACAGATCGCTTATGGGGCCCTCGTTGAAGGGCTTCTTACAAAAACTATGCAATTCAAACGCGGAAATGACCATGACTGACATAACTAACAGTATCTCAGAGGAGCTGATTGCGTCCATTCGGACCATTCCAGACTATCCAAAGGAAGGTATTCTGTTTCGCGATATCACAACACTGCTGAGTGATCCTCGCGCCTTCCGCCGTGCGGTTGATGCACTGGTACAGCCTTGGGCTGGCTCCAAGATTGAGCAGGTTGCTGGTATCGAGGCGCGCGGCTTTATTCTTGGTGGTGCTGTGGCTCACCAGCTCTCCGCCGGTTTCTTGCCAGTGCGTAAGAAGGGTAAGCTGCCGTTTAAGACCATCGAGCAGGAATATGAGCTGGAGTATGGTACCGATACCATTGAGATCCACTGTGATGCTGTAAAGCCCGGTGAGAAGGTTATTCTGGTTGATGACCTGATTGCGACTGGTGGGACCGCAGAAGCTGCTGTGAAGCTTCTGAGAAGCGCTGGGGCCGACATCGTGGCTGCGTGCTTCATTGTCGATTTGCCAGAACTGCAAGGACGTGCAAAACTGGAAGCACTCGATATTCCTGTCAGGACATTGGTGGAGTTTCCCGGTCATTGAATGACGCCTTTGTAGAGAATGGCCCGCAGTTTTCTGCGGCCTTCAATCACGATTTTGAATTGCTTTTGAAATGGCGCCGGGATGTGCGCCATTTTAAGCAAGACATTATTGATCGCGAAACTGTTGATGAGCTTTTGCGATTAACTGATCTTTCCCCAAGCGTCGGCAACAGTCAGCCGTGGCGCTTTATCGAGATGAGCCAACCTGCGAACCGCGAGGCTGTTTATCTCAATTTCCAACAGGCAAATTCTGAAGCTCTTAAGGGCTATAAAGGGGAGCGGGCAGAAAGCTATACCAAGCTCAAGCTGCAAGGCTTGACCGATGCTCCGCTGCAATTTGCTGTATTTTGTGATCTTGATCCAACGCAGGGAGGTGGGCTCGGACGGCAGACAATGCCAGAGACGCTGGCTTATTCTTGTGTTAGCGCAATTAATTGCCTCTGGCTTGCTGCTAGAGCAAAAGGCATTGGTGTCGGTTGGGTGTCTATTCTCAACCCTGACAGTATCGGGCAGTTGTTTGGTGTTCCTGAAAACTGGAAATTTGTTGCCTATCTTTGCATAGGTTACCCCTGTGAGAACAACGAAGTCCCCGAACTGCAGCGCACTGGCTGGCAGGCACGTACTGCCACTGAATTGCGAATGTTAAAAGATATTGATCTAGTCAGGCCAGAAGCCAAACAGGAGTCTTCTTCGTGTCAATCCAAGTAAGAGCAATTGAACCAGAAGATCGAGAGCAGGTTGTTGAACTGCTCGTTAACCGGTGGACCAGTCCTGAGCAATTGCTTGATGGTGAAATGGTGGATGCCTCACGTCTGCCCGGATATCTCGCTCTGGATGAAGGGCGTCTTGTGGGGATGATTACGTTGATCAAGCGGGAGCAGGAATGGGAGATCCTTACGCTGGATTCGCTACAGCGCTGGGGCGGCATTGGTACGCTTCTGCTGGATGCTTCCGTTGATGCTGCGCGGCAGGAAGGTCTTGGCCGGATTATGGTGCGGACCTCTAACGACAATCTGGATGCATTTCGGTTTTATCAAAGACGTGGCTTCCGCTTAGAAAAAGT
>NZ_LCWX01000165.1:0-26896 GCF_001431305.1 Pseudovibrio sp. POLY-S9 | reverse complement strand
GGTGCAGGGCGTCATTGATGAGGAACGTAAGGTAAAGCCAGAAATACCAGTCACAGGCTTGCACGGCATACCGCTGCGTGACGAGGTGATTTTTGGCCGCGACATCACCGGCAATCGATCTTAGCTTTACATTCAAACGGTATTTGACTAATTTTATGAAAGATTAAATAAAATTGTACACGAGGGTTGTGTTGTGATCGTCCGCATAATCGAATTGGTGCGACGCTATAGAACGATACGGCTCTCCTTACTGGCCACTGTACTGGATTGCTCTGTCGATGAGATCCTGTATGCCGTTGATGGCCTGGAAAACAACAGTATCATGCGCGTGCGAGGCAGTTCCCTGGTTTCGAATGAAGCCATTGCAGAGAGTGATATCAGCGTGCGCATGCACTCTCGGTTTGCAGAGAAGAATGCCATTGGCAAACTTGCTGCCAGCCTGATTAAGGATGGTGAAAGTTTGCTGATTGAGGCGGGCAGTACGCTTTCCCTTTTTGCCAATCATCTGAAAGAGAAGAAAAATCTCTCCATCGCAACGACAAGCCCGCTGATTGCGGAGAGCCTTGTCCGGCACAGTCGCACGTGTAGTGTTGAGTTGATTGGCGGTAGGCTGGAAGCGCATACCACTGCGCTTCATGGTGAGGAGACGCAGGCGCGTATTCGTGACCTGAAGGTGGACTGGACCATCCTTAGCCCTACGAGCATGTGTATTCAAAAAGGGGCCTGCTACTTCCACAAGGTTGATGCTGAAACCAGCTTGCTTATGCAGCGCAGTGCGCAGAAAACTATGATGTTGAGTGACAGTTCCAAGTTGGGCGTTCCCAGCCGCTACACCGCGCAAACAATGCAGGGTGTTGATGTCTTTATTACTGATAATAATGGGGAATTAGGCTTTGCTGAAGTCGACCATCATCTTAGAAAAGCGCGCGTTTTTCATGCGATTTCCGAGGATGCTGACAGTGAAGATTTCATTCTTCTGAATAGTTGATAAATTTTAATCTTCTTCGATAAAAATGAACATTGTTTACTACCGGAATAGTATCTTGGATCTAGGCCAATTTAGATGATTAATGACTTAATGGTGGACGTTCTCGCCAATCTGGTTAAGCGCCACAGACGTATTTCATTGACTGCTGCGGCAGATATTTTAGGAATGGATTTTGAAGAACTCACCAGTCTGGCGAAGGTGCTGTCGGATCGTGAGGAATTTGAACTCTTCGACAATTCTATTTGCTTCCTCATGCCACGAGATCAGGATGCCTATCGAGTAAGGCTTCGCAGCCATTACATCGAGAAGTATGCAATTGGTCGGCTGGCGACTTCATTCTTCAAGACTGGTGACCATGTGGTTGTTGAGTCCGGAAGCACAATGACAATCCTGGCGCAGCATCTTGCTCAGGTGCCGCAGATAAAGGTTTCGACCAACTCATACGCAGTCGCCTCAATGATGATTGGGGCTGAGACGGCTGCAGACATCCATGTGATTGGTGGCAATCTCTATACCGACGGGCAGGGGGCTTTGGGGCCGATTGCTCTGGGTACGGTTGAGAGCCTTGAGGCGGACTGGGGGATCATTTGTCCTGTCGGTTTGTCCACTGAGGGGGATCTCATGTACTACGTGGAAGAGGAGGCTAAGTTCGCGCGGGCCGTCATGGCGTCTTGCAAGCGAACTATGGTGCTGTGTAACTCCAGCAAGATTGGCGTTCCGAGCCGGTTTGTTGCCAACTCATGTGCTCAAGCAGATATGCTGATCGTGGATAGCGGCGTTGAGCCAAGTATTCTTGACAAGCTGATCGCGCAAGGCGTGAGAGAAGTCCACGTGGCTGATGTGGAGGCAGAAGCTTCCAGTGAGATTGTTTTGTTAGATATTTGATTCTTATCTCATTGATTTTTCAATAAAAAAGGCGCTCGATTGAGCGCCTTTTGCTTTATAGCGATTGTGCCATAGACTTATGTGTTGAACTTGAAGAGCAGCACATCGCCATCCTGAACGATGTATTCCTTGCCTTCGTCGCGTGCTTTACCTGCTTCTTTAGCCGGGTTTTCGCCGCCAAGCTCAACGTAGTCGTTGTAAGCGATGGTTTGTGCGCGAATGAAGCCGCGTTCAAAGTCCGTATGGATGACGCCAGCAGCCTGAGGGGCTTTGGTGCCTCTTGATACGGTCCAGGCGCGTGTTTCTTTTGGGCCAGCTGTGAAGTAGGTGATCAGGTGTAGTAAGTCGTAGCCTGCGCGGATCAAACGGTCTAGGCCAGGCTCTTCCAAGCCCATGTCAGCCATGTATTCACGCTGCTCTTCGTCTTCCAGCTGTGCAATTTCTGCTTCAATCGCGGCTGAGATGACAACGGAGGCTGCGCCTTGCTCTTCTGCCATAGCCTGAACCTTAGCGGACAGGCTGTTACCTTTGTCTGCAGATTCTTCTTCCACGTTACACACGTAGAGAACTGGCTTGGATGTCAGCAGGTTCAGCATTTCGAGCTGTTTGACGTCTTCCGGATCGGTGAGGCCAAGCGCGCGCACTGGCTTACCATCCTGAAGAATTGCCAAGGCCTGTTCCATGATCGGAAGAGCCATCTTGGCGTCTTTGTCGCCAGACTTCGCTTTTTTGGCAAGCGGTGCAATACGCTTTTCGAGGCTTTCCATATCAGAAACCATCAGTTCGGTTTCGACTGTTTCTGCATCAGCGATTGGATCGATCTTGCCATCAACGTGCGTGATGTCATCATCTTCAAAGCAGCGCAGAACGTGTGCGATTGCGTCTACTTCGCGGATGTTAGCGAGGAACTGGTTGCCCAGGCCTTCCCCTTTGGACGCGCCGCGCACGAGGCCTGCAATGTCTACGAAAGTCAGGCGGGTCGGGATGATCTCTTTGGAGCTAGCGATTGCTGCAATCTTGGACTGGCGTGGATCCGGCACAGCAACATCACCAGTGTTTGGCTCAATGGTGCAGAACGGATAGTTTGCTGCCTGCGCTGCTGCTGTCTTCGTCAGAGCGTTGAAGAGGGTAGACTTACCAACGTTAGGCAAGCCGACGATGCCGCACTGAAAACCCATTTATTCTTGTCCTTTCGATCCAAACAGCTGCTCAAGCGCTGACGCGAGCGGCCCTTTTTTGTTAGCTTCTTTGTCCTGATAGCCCGTTGCTTTTGGAGCTGGCTTTTTTTCTGGTTCCGGCTTGGCAGGGTCCTGCTTCTTTTTAACAGCAGCCTCGCGCGAGCTGTCCTTTTTGTAAGGTTTACCAGAGCCTTCCGGGCGTGTTGCCAGTGTCACCTTGTTGGCGAACTGGTTGTCGTGATGTTGTGCAAGCAAAGGAGCGTTGTCTGCAACTGCCTCCAGAAGAGGCTCAAGCCACTCCTGATCCGCTTTTGCAAAATCACCCAGGACCCATTGATGTACGCGGTCTTTATGGCCGGGATGGCCAATACCAAGGCGTACACGGCGATAGGCATCCGTGATGTGTGCTGTGATGGAGCGCAGGCCATTGTGGCCTCCGTGACCGCCGCCATTCTTCATGCGGAACTTCGCAGGAGGCAGGTCCAGCTCGTCATAGAGCACGACAACATCTTGTGGGGTGAGCTTGTAGAAACGGAGTGCTTCACCTACGGAACGACCGGATTCGTTCATGTAGGTCATTGGCTTCATCAGCAGGACTTTTTCACCTGCCAAAGTGCCTTCAGAAACCTGAGCCTGAAAGCGAGCCCGCCACGGGCTGAATGAGCTATGGCGGCGATGAACTTCATCTGCCGCCATGAACCCGATATTGTGACGATTACTCTCGTATTTAGGGCCTGGATTACCGAGGCCGACTAACAGCTTCATAGGTATTGTTCCAAACCCTAGTTAGAGAATTACTCTTCGCCTTCACCTTCTTCAGAAGCGTCGTCTTCTTTCAGACCTGCTGGTGCAACAATCGTGGAGATTGTGAAGTCGCGGTCTGTAATGGTCGGAGCACAACCAGCTGGGAGCTTAACAGCAGAGATATGCTGAGAAGAACCGAGGTCAGCTTCACCAAGATCGATTTCGAGAGCTTCTGGGATAGCGTTCGCTGGAACAGTCATTTCAACGGTGTGACGTACAACGTTGATAACACCACCGCGCTTAAGACCTGGGGAAGTTTCTTCGTTGAGGAACTTCACTGGGATTTCTACGGTCAGGGTAGCGTTTGCAGAAACACGCAGGAAATCAACGTGCATCAGAGTGTCTTTTACTGGATGCAGCTGGAAGTCTTTTGCAATTACAGAAGTCTTTTCGCCGTTCAGGTCGATTGTGCCGACGTGAGACAGGAAACCGCCCTTATGCAGGGTCATGGTTGCTTCTTTAATTGGCAGGCTGATAGACACTGCTTCTTTTTTGTCGCCGTAGATTACTGCTGGTACAAGACCTTCACGACGAGCTGCACGAGCGGCCCCCTTGCCGGCCCGTTCACGCACCTGTGCTTTCAGCTCATAGCTGTTTGCCATGGTGGAATCTCCTAGTTTGATTATAAAAGTAAGGCCGCGGGAGCGACAGATTTCTGCGCTCAACTACGGCCAACTTCGCACGCCTCCTCCAAGGGTGTCGACGTACGCGGCTCGTATAACCGATACTCCCAGAAAGAGCAAGGGCAACTGCTGAGCCTACAATAAGAAAAACCGAGGCGTACCCCGGTTTCTCAAAGCTTGTGATTAGAGCTCGTTATGAATCGAACAAGCTGGAAACAGAGCGTTCCTGAGATGTGCGGTTGATCGCTTCGCCCATGAGTGGGGCGATCGAAATAGTGCGGATGTTTGGAGCAGCCTGGACAGCAGCCGTTGGCTCGATAGAATCAGTGATTACCAGTTCTTTGAGCTTGGATGCTGAAACGCGTGCCACTGCGCCACCTGAAAGGACACCATGTGTGATGTAGGCCGTGACGGACTTAGCACCAGCAGCAAGAAGTGCATCTGCTGCGTTGCAAAGGGTTCCGCCAGAATCGACGATGTCATCCACAAGGATACAATCGTAGCCGCTCACATCACCGATGATGTTCATGACTTCGGATTCACCAGGCTTGTCGCGGCGCTTATCAACGATGGACAGAGGAGCTTCAATGCGCTTTGCTAGTGCACGCGCACGAACCACACCGCCAACATCCGGAGAAACAACCATGACGTTGGTTGTGTCATAGTGCTCTTTGATGTCACGGGTCATCACCGGCGCACCGTAAAGGTTGTCGGTTGGGATGTCGAAGAAGCCCTGAATCTGCGCAGCATGCAGATCGAGTGTAAGCACTCTGTCTGCACCAGCATTGGTGATCAGGTTGGAAACAAGTTTCGCAGAGATTGGCGTACGAGGCGCTGACTTACGGTCCTGACGGGCGTAGCCAAAGTATGGAACCACTGCGGTAATGCGACGTGCTGAAGAACGGCGGAGCGCATCAATGATGATCAGCAGTTCCATGAGGTGGTCATTTGCCGGATAGCTTGTAGGCTGAATGACAAAGACGTCCTCACCGCGCACGTTCTCCTGGATTTCAACGTAGATTTCTTGGTCTGCAAAGCGGCGAACCTGGCACTTCGACAATGGTACATCAAGATACTTTGAAATTTGCTCGGCCAGCGCGCGATTGGAGTTACCCGCGACGATTTTCATAACCCGCAAGTCCTTCTTGGGCTTTGATCTCACCCTGTGACATTTGTCGGTGGTGAGGTGGAAATTTGCGTCCCTTGGTGGAACCCGATTTCTTCTGGTAAGGCGTCCTGACAGGTCGCCTTGCGCGCCTTTTAGCAACCTCGTCTTAAGCCGACAATAGCCAGAACGCACAGCAGCTCAGCTTTTTTGCAAAAGCTGAGCTGCGTAATCGTGTATCTATTTGATTTTATTAGGTCACTTGCTGTGTAACCATGCTTCTAAAGAAGCAATTGTTCTGGTCGCAATTCTTCGCAGTGCATCGCTTGAAACATCAGCCCATGGATCGCCAGAGTTGCCGCCAGTTTGCTCCTGGCCATCAATCCGGTGAACACGGTTTCCATTTGCGTCAATAATATCAAATACATAGAAGACGGTGGTGGTGTACTGATCGCCAGCCGCGGTCAAGAATCCTTTGACTCGGTACGTTGCTGGTGCACCAACGCGTCTGACGAGGTTGAGATTCGCTGCTGCTGCGCGATTCCCCAGTTGCTCAGAGAGATCGTCGGCAATATTGCCAGGCAGTCCGGTCAGCTGCTCAAATGCAAAAGTTGCTTTTGCCGGAGAGACAGTCGGAGGAGCTGACTTGGTTTCAATCATGTCCCCGATGCTGGAAGGGGGAAGAGGGTTTGCCGCACAGCCTGCAAGAATTGCCATAGCGGCAATGATTAATACCCGAGGTAAAAGTACGAGCTTCAGCATGTCAGTCCTTAAAGTCCACTCAGAGAATCAGCGTGGGGTGCCCCAATAGATTCGTAAAGGTTAATTATGGCAGTCTTTACCCTGCCTTCACAGGGAGGTCGAGAGAAAGCTGTGATAAGCTTTCAGGCCCATCTGCGTGTGTGATGTAGGTTTGGCCCAAAGTCATAGCGGTTTCGCTGTCTGAATCCATGATGATCATGTGCATAAACAACACCATGTTTTCATGAATTTCATGTGCATTTTCTTTGAAAGCCATGTAGGGCGGCTCCATCCAGCTTGGTGTGAAGCGGGCACCAAGTGAATATCCGCAGGCATTCAGGCGGTGTGGCATCAGGCCGCGATCATCCAGAATGTTGGCGTGTGCAGCAAACAGATCGCCAAACGTGTTGCCCACCTGCATGGCTTGTTCAACGGCCAGAAGGGCATCTTTTGCGGCGCGGTGGAGTTCCAGATGGCGCGGCGTTGGCTCTCCCAGAATAACTGTGCGGATGGAGGCAGCGTGATAATGGCGGTAAACCCCCGCCCATTCGATGGTGAGTTGATCGTTTTCTGAGAGGGTTCTGCGACCAGATTTGTAGCGGCAGAGAAGGGCGTCTGGGCCTGAGCCAATGACGAATTCGTTTGCCGGATAGTCGCCGCCGCCTTCAAACACTGCGCTTTGCATCTTAGCCAGAATGCGGCCTTCGTCGGCTCCGGGTTTGATTTCCTCCATACCGGCAAGGAAAGCAGCATCGGCGAGTTTGCCTGCGGTTCTGACATATTCCAGCTCAGTTGACGATTTGACCAGACGGAGCTCCTTTATGATGTCGGAAGCGTCATCGACGTCTGCAAAGGAGTGCAGAGATTCGTCCAGCAACCGGCCATTGGCAGCGGTGAGGCCGTGGGTGTCATATTCCACGCCGATGCGGGTGCCGAGCAGGTCGAGATCAAACAGAAGCTCTTTTACCTGACCAACCGGAGATTTGCCTGCGACGTCCATCCAGAGGCGAATGTCTTTGAGGTTGGAGGTGTTGCGGGCTTGGCGCAGATCAGCGTAGCGGGTGAGAAGGATAGGTTCTTCACCAGGGCGGTAGATCAAGCACTGGAAGAAGCAATAGCCGAAGGTGTCAAAACCTGTCAGCCAATACATGCTCTCCTGTGCGAAGATCAGCAGGCAATCGAGATGACGCTCTTTGAGTTTGGCGTCCAGAGCAACACGGCGCTCAGCAAATTCTTCCGGTGCAAAGTGCAGGGCCATGGTTTTCTCCCAATCCATAGTTTGCAAAGCAATGTGAAACAGAACTTACTCTTGCTCGTCCGTCAGCACAATCAGGCGGTCAACATGATAGTTGATATCTGACGTCCGTAATCTGGTTCTTTGTTATGGGTGGTTCTTCGGTAGGAGAAGAACCTGTCCGCATCCGCATAGGTGCATAGTTTGAGGTCGATGACGTCTTTGAGGCCAAGTTTGTCCAGTTGGGCTTTGATGAAAGCCGGTAGATCAAACATACTGTGCAGTGATTTTTGTGAGGGAACGAAGAATCGCTTGTTGTCCTGAGACTGTTCGAGGAAGCGCACCACAAACTCCGGGCCAACCTCATAAGCCTGCTGTGAGATCATCGGGCCCATCACAGCTGTGATGTTCGATGGATTTGCACCCAGTTGTTGCATGGCTTGAACGGTGTTGGGCAGGATGCCATCGACGGCGCCTTTCCAGCCTGAGTGGGCTGCGCCGATAATTCCGTTGTCCGGATCAGCGAACAGGATCGGGCCGCAGTCTGCGGTCAGGATGCCAATGGCGAGGCCGGGAGTGTTGGTGACGAGAGCGTCTGCGCGCCTGTCATCTTCCTCAGTAAAGGGCGCAGATACGTTCAGCACCTTGGCCGAGTGGATCTGGTAGGGGGTAACCATCCGTTCAGGTGTTGTGCCGAGTTGATCGGCAACACGGCGGCGGTTTTCCAGAACGTCTTCACGGACATCGCTTGAGCCCAGGCCGACGTTGAGGCCTTTGTAGATGCCGGAGGAAACACCTCCTTTGCGGGTGAAGAAGCCATGTGAAAGGCATTGCATTGCTTCAAGCTCTGGCACTTTAATCATTGGCTTCTCCCTGCTTCGATGCGTTCAATTCTGGAAAGGAATTGGTTTTTCTGAGGTATTGGTGATGCTAAGGACTTTGAAGAGCGTGCCCATCTGGTCATCGGCTGCGAGGCGCTCCACGTCTTTGCGGATCTGGTCCTGATCCAGAGTGGATTTGCCAGTCCCAAGTTGCCCTGCGCGCTCCAGCAGTCCAAGACCGAGGAGAAACTCGCCCTGACCGATTGGGCCGTGCACGTTTGCCCCTTCTGCAGTGGCTGCGCTGGCGAGTGCCTGAAAGTTGACGTGGGCGGTTAAGTCCGCTTCACCGCAATGTTCCAGCGTGGAGACGTATTCGTGCTTCTTGAGGGCCTGAAACGTGTCGCCTGTAGCCGTCTTTGCATAGCCGTAATCTATGAGCAGAGCAGCACCACCGTTTGCTTTAAGGCGCTGACCGATTTGTGAGGCAATTGCGGTGGAGGCTGGAGACAGCTCCAGCGTATCGCCCAGTTTTGCCTGTAAACCGGCTTTGGCGACGTCTGCCGGAGACAGAGTGCCTGAGCCGATGCCAAATGTCAGATTGCCATCGGCATCCAGCCCAACACAGCGCTCACGCCAGCCGTGCTCGGTGAGCTGGTACTGGTGGATTGGGAGAGCATCGAAAAGTTCATTGGCAACGAGCAGGGTTGGGCCATCCGGGATGGTCTCCAGCGTGTCGTGCCACTTGATTGTGTAGGCTTTGAGCAGTTTGCGCTGTGCTTTGCGTAAGGATGGGCTGGTTTCGACCAGGTGAATCTGAATGTTGGCGAGCATCTGCGGGCGTAACGAGATAACACGCAGGATGTCTTTCATTAAAGTGCCGCGGCCCGGACCCATTTCGACCAGATTCACCGGGCCTTTCAAATCCTGCGAAAGCCATTGATGCATAAGCCAGGCACCGATCAGCTCGCCAAACAGCTGTGAGATTTCTGGTGCCGTGGTGAAATCACCTTTCGTCCCGAATGGCTGCTGGCGCATGTAGTAGCCATACTCGGGATCAGAGAGGCATATGCCCATATATTCAGCGAGGGTCATTGGACCATGGTCGGCGATGCGCTTTTTGATTTTTTCCTGAAGTGGCGTGGACGCAGAGCTGGTCATTTTGCTTCTTTGATTTCCGTGTTTCTTTTGAGAGCCCAAATTACGACCGCTATGCCGATCAAAACCATCGGCAGACTCAGCAGCATCCCCATAGTGAAGAAGCCTGCGAGGTAGCCGATGTGGGCATCCGGTACGCGGTAGAATTCTACGAAGGTGCGTGCCAGACCATAACCGATGGCGAAGCTGCCTGCGAGAACGCCCGGTTTTTGCAGCAGTTTGAAGCGATGGGACAACAGGCGCAGCACGAAGAACAGAAGTGCTCCTTCCAGCGCTGCTTCATAAAGCTGGCTTGGGTGTCTTGGTTCTGGCCCGCCGGTTGGGAAGACAACGGCCCATGCCACATCTGTCGGGCGGCCCCATAGCTCTGAGTTGATGAAGTTGGCGATACGCCCGAAAAAGAGACCGATTGGGGCGGCGATGGCGGCCAGATCAAACATGGTCCAGCCAGACAGGCCACGTGCTCTGGAATAGATGATCAGCACAACAATCATGCCCAACAGACCACCGTGGAAGGCCATGCCTCCCTCCCAGACAGCCAGAATGTCTGCTGGATTGGCGAGGTAGTAGGGCAGATTGTAGAACAGGACGTAGCCGAGGCGCCCACCCAGAACAATGCCGAGCGTTGCCCACATGACGAAGTCGTCGATGTCTGTTGCTGTTGGATGAGCTGTCTTGTTCCAGAGTGGTGCGTTGCGGACGGTTACGATCATGTAGCGCCATGCAAGAAGAATTCCGGCGATATATGCCAGTGCATACCAACGGATGGCCAGTGGTCCGAATTCAATCAGAACCGGATCAATCATCGGGAAAGGTATTGCTAAGAGCGGCATATGAAACCCTTCTGTTATTAAAGTGCCCTGCGCTCAGAGACCCTCACGCACTTTACTCTAATTCGGTTTGTTTGAGCGCATTGCAAGTGTTTGATCGGAGGTTATCAAACCTCATGCGCTTCAGTTCAGCGAGCATTCCGATAAGTGAAGGATTTGGTCAAGTGGTTTGTGGCAGGTGTTCAACACAAGCTTTCGACATCTTACTGACAGGTTCTTTAGGGTTCTGGGTGCAAATCAGCTCTCAGCGCTTGAAACTGGCGGGCCGGACCAATACTTGTTTGTGAGAGAGAAATTTAAAGAGGACGCCATGAGCCAGTCTCCAAATCGTATGTTTGACGAGTTTGCAAAGCTGATGACCGATGCCGCTGGTGTTGCGCAAGGTGCGAAGCGGGAAGTAGAAACCGCATTCCGAGCGCAGGCCGAGCGTTTCATGTCGGATATGGATCTGGTTTCGCGTGATGAGTTTGACACAGTCAAAGACATGGCGATCAAAGCGCTTGATGAAGTTGAAAAGCTTGAAGAGCGCCTTGCAGCAGTAGAAAAGCGCCTTGCCGATCTAGATGAAAAAGCTGCGCCAGAAGACAAAGCGTAGGTTTGGCTGAAAATTACATGTGAATATGCTGTGGGCGGCTTTGAGTCGTCCACAATTTTCGCAATGATCTGTCTATTCCCCCTATAGGGGAAAGGCCAAATCTATCGGTATATTGGCAAAAAAGGGATTCGATGTCCTGCATCAACAGTTCCGGTCTGGAACTTCCTTTGTAGTACATGCTTCTATCCAAGAGCACGTAAGTGTCTGGTCCATGATCACTCGACCCGCGTCCATCCGGAGTGGGTAGACAAACCATTCCTCAAACGGAAAGAGGACCGGAAATGAGCCTTATTGAGTTCGGCACGGAACGCCCCCTGAATCCGGTTGATACCATTGAAAACCTTGCAACCGGTAATGACTGGTCCTTTGAACGCCTTGGTGATGACGAGATTTCCATATCGGTTACAGGGACTTGGTGTGATTACCACGTAACCTTTTCATGGATGGAAGAGTTGGAAGCACTGCATATGGCAAGTGCGTTCGACCTCAAGGTTCCTGCTCCCAGAAAAGATGAGATTGTTCGTCTGCTTGCGCTCATTAACGAGCAGCAGTGGATGGGGCATTTTGATATCTGGGGTCGTGAAGGTGTTGTTATCTTCCGTCAGTCGCTTTTGCTGGCTGGTGGTGCAGAAGCCAATTCATCTCAGATAGAAGTCCTTTTCTCTAATTCTCTTGATTCATGTGAGCGGTATTATCAATCGTTCCAGTTTGTCGTGTGGGCTGGCAAAACAGCACAGGAAGCGATGGAAACTGTGATGTTTGAAACTGCCGGTGATGCATGAAACTAACGAATGAACGCCCGCTTGTTCTGATTGGAGCAGGCAAAATGGGTGGTGCCATGCTTGCTGGCTGGATGAAGCAGGGTATGGCACCTGAACATGTTGTGGTTGTTGACCCTAACCCACCATCAGACACACTTGAAACCATCACTGCACACAGCATCCCCTGGCACAAGAGCGTGCCAGAAGGTGTTGTGGCGGGTGTGCTGTTGATGGCTATCAAGCCACAAATGATGGAAGAGGTGCTGCCAACGCTTACTGATGTTGCCGATGAGGGCAGCATCATCCTTTCTGTTGCTGCGGGCACAACAATCAAGCGCTTTAAAGATACGTTTGGAGCAGCCCAGCCTGTTGTGCGCGTGATCCCGAATACGCCTTCTCAGGTAGGGCGAGGTGTGACTGCAGGTTATGCTTCTGTTGAAGTTCAGGATGAGCAAAAGGCTTTGATGAGCTCCCTGCTTGAAACAATTGGCGCGTTTTACTGGGTGGATGCTGAAGAGCAGATTGATCTGGCAACAGCTGTCAGCGGTTCCGGTCCTGCCTACGTGTTCCATCTGGTTGAAGCCATGAGTGAGGCTGGTCAACGATTGGGGTTGAATGCCGAGCTTGCAGAGGCTTTAGCTCGCGGAACAGTCGCAGGCTCTGGTGAGCTGCTCCATCAATCTCCCGAGAATGCTGATGTTTTGCGCAGGAATGTGACCTCTCCCGGTGGGACGACAGCTGCTGCGCTTTCCGTTTTGATGGGAGATGATGCTTTGACAAACCTGATGAGTGAGGCTGTTGCAAAGGCAGCTCATCGCGCCACAGAACTTGCTGACTAAAGCTGCGCCTGTTTGTGCAGGTTCTGCCGCGCTGCTTTAGATTTTGTTGTCGCGTCTCTTTAGCCTAAAATCGGTTTCCACTTCTTGGAGATACGTTTTCAGCAGGTTCCAAAATTGCTCGATATTGAAGTAAAGCCTCGGTTACTAGACTGAGGCTTTTTCTTTGTATCTGTGCTGCTCCTGTGTGTATGATTAGGTGTTGATGCGTAGTTAGAGCAGGTCGCGTTCATTTACATTCACGCTCCGCACTCTAACTTCTTTAGTGGAGCGAATTCTTAGCGTTTGATTGAAGCCAATCAAACGGAATGCGCTCTGGAGTGTTGGCCATACAGGAGCGTGCCATGCCCACCGAAAAGACCCATCAGAAAGTCATCGCAAGTTTTATTGAGTTGCTGGAAACACACCGGATTGAAGAGATCACTTATACAGCGATCGCGGATAATGCTGGTGTGAAGATTGAGGTGGTGCGGGCGTGTTGCAATGGAAAGCTGGATCTGCTGGCAGCGTTTATGCAGGACATTGACCAGAAAGTTCTGAAAGAGCGTGATCCTGACCTGATGGATGAGACACGGCGTGATCGGCTGTTTGACGTCCTCATGTGCCGGCTTGATATCATGGAACCGCATAGAGAGGCGATCCGGAACCTACGCAAAACAGTGGTGAAAGACCCGGCTTTGGCCATGCACATGCACAAGCTGGTGACACGCTCGATGAAGTGGATGCTGGTGGCAGCAGGCATTGAAGAATTTGGTTTGCGCAGTGTCGGTATGTCCAATGCTTTGGCTTTGGGTTTTGAGCGGTTGGTTCGGGTTTGGCTTGAGGATGACGCGCCGGGACACCCGAAGGTTATGGTTGCCGTCGACGACATGCTGGCGAACGGTGAAAAATGGATGGGCCGCGCTTGCCGTGTTGAGAAAGTGGCAGCTCCCTTTATTGAAGGGCTGGGACGTTTGTGCCAGAGACCTTCACGCCCAACAGGTAAAAGCACACCTCCACCTGAAACTGCGAATGGTGGGGCTGAAGCCAGCCCCTAAAGCAGTTCGCATTTAAGTTGAAACACTTGAACTGCTTTGGCCTTTGTTTTTGTGTATCTTTATTCGAAAATCGGTTTCCACTTTTCGGATAAAGATACGCTGTAATTTGAGTTATTGAGAAGAATATGGACCAAAAAGAAGATACGAAAACCATTGGTATTGATGATTTTTTGAATGTAGATGTGCGTGTTGGCACTGTTGTCGAAGCTGTTGATTTTCCCGAGGCGCGTAAACCTGCCTACAAACTGAAGATTGATTTTGGTGATGATATTGGCGTGAAGAGAACGTCTGCTCAGATCACTGCTCACTATACGCCTGAGGCACTTGTTGGCCGTCAGGTGATTGCTGTGGTGAACTTCCCACCGCGACAGATCGGGCCATTTATGTCTGAGGTTTTGACACTTGGGCTAGCGGATGAGAATGGAGATATCGTTTTGCTCCATCCCGACAGCAAGGTGCCTAACGGTGGACGGATGCACTAGAGTTCGCTCAAGGTTTGCCGGACCTTTATGACGTGAGGGGAAAAACTTATTCCCCTCCTGAAATCCTCTCATATTCTGAACCTATGCCTACGTAACGGGCTGCTGGCGGAGCGACCGTCAGTTTGTCGTAGGTTGGGCGGGGCTGTTGGAAGACGTAACGCACCTTTCAGTGGTCCGGTGAACCGAACTTCAAACGTGACCGCATGGTTTGAGGGGAAGGGCCCAGGACTATAGGGTATCACGCGGTGACAGATGCAGATGTACCGGCAGGGAGACTTGCTTTTGCGAAGGTGTCAGTCAAAGACGGAGGAACTGTTTGGGCATGGAAACCTGCCTGGATAAGCCATTGTCTTTCCGGGAAACCGGCTATCGTGCCTTATAGGCAAAAGAGGCGACGTAGTTCATTACAAGAAAGCCCGGGCAAGGCGTGTAGCTGATGCCGAAGACTCATTACTAACAAATAGCGCAGGTGTTGCCTGCCGCCTTGCTCATCCCGACTTCCGGGAATTCTGGTTCAACACTGCATGAGAGGTCATGTGGTGCTATTGGTGTTTGTGCACACTGTGAGCTAGATCGGAATGCGAATGCGAACGCGCAGGCCGCCCAGTGGAGACTGGCGCAAGAAGATTTCCCCCCCATGACTTCTCACAATATCCCTTGCAATTGCCAGGCCGAGGCCTGAGCCACCGCTGTCCTGATTACGGGCCGTATCAAGCCTGTGGAAGGGACGGAAGACGTTCTCCCGCTCTTCACGAGGGATACCCGGACCGTCATCATCAACTGTAATAATCAGCCAGTCGGGTGTTCGATTGCCCTTGATGCGCAGCGTCTTGCCATAGCGTGCGGCATTGGAAATCACGTTCAAAAGACAGCGTCGGAAGGCCCGGCCTTTGACGATGACAAGGGGATCTCCGTCGAAGGAGGATGCAACGTCAGCGCCAACAACCTCTGCCTCGACCTCCAGATCCTCCAGCATGAGCGAGATATCGACTGGGGCAGGCGGCTCGTCACCATAACCTTTGGAGAAGGAAAGATAGTCCTCCAACATGCGGTTCATTTCGTCAACGTCTTTACGCAGAGCATCTGCCTCAGGAGATTGAGGAAGCAGGGCAAGCTCAAGACGGAACCGCGTGAGGATGGTTCGCAGGTCATGGCTGACGCCTGCAAGCATGGTTGTGCGCTGATCAACATGGCGTTCAATTCTGCGGCGCATGTCCACGAAAGCAAGAGCGGCACGGCGGACTTCACGAGCGCCATGTGGACGGAAGTTGGAGACTTGCCGGCCTTTGCCGAATTCCTCAGCAGCATCTGCCAGTTGCTCGATTGGCCGGATTTGGTTTCTGAGGAACAAGACCGCGATGATAATCAGGACCAGCGAGGTGGCGACCATCCAGACGATGAAGATGTGTGAGTTCGACGCATATGTCTGACTGCGACGAGCGATGATGCGAAGGGTTTTGTCTTCCAGCTGGATGCGGATTTCAACGAACCGGGCTGCGCCCACTGTATCAATCCAGAATGGTTTTCCAATACGAGCCGCGATCTCGCGGGTCATGTATCGGTCGACCAAATCGAAGAGTGGTTTAGGCTTTGCTGCTGGAAGTGGCTCTTTGGGAAGGACTGACACGGACAGACCTAATGCACCTGCACTAATCCTTTTAAGCGTGGCGTAATTATCGTCATGAGCATAGGTCTCGGTCATATCGACGACAGCAGCGATTTCCCGCACCACCGCTTCAGACAGGCGGCGCGTTACCAGATCGTAGTGGCGCTCCATGAAAACGAAAGCGAGGACTGATTGCAGGATCAGGAAGGGGATAACGATGATCAGCAGAGCACGGACATAAAGGCCCTTCGGAAGCCGATAATGCAGCCAGCTGGTCACCGCGAAGTAGGGCTTTAAAAGCGTTCTGATCCATTGTGGAAGTGTGAACCGGTCTGATAAGCCCATTGTCCTCTCGCTGCTCGCCTGTGCGCTGGCTGCTATAATGGCAGCTAGTTGGTAATAAGCCGATAACCTATCCCACGCACGGTCTGCAGGTATAGGGGATTGCCGGGGTCTTCCTCAATCTTTCTTCTCAAGCGGTTCACCTGAACGTCGATTGTGCGCTCGCCAAGTGCAGCATCTGCTCCCACCAGATCAGTTCGTGCTACAGTTTGACCAGGCTTTTCCGCGAAGATGTTGAGGATTTGTTTTTCGCGATCAGTCAGGCGGACATGTTCGTCATTGCGTTTTAGTTCACCGCGTTCTGCATTGTATTGAAACGGGCCGAACGCCAACACTTCGAGTTTCATTTTTGGCTTTGGGCCACCTCTGCGGAGGATGGCGGAAATTCTAAGGAGTAATTCGCGTGGTTCAAACGGTTTTGAGACATAATCGTCGACGCCAGCTTCCAGTCCTTCAATCCGATCTTCAATATCGGAGCGGGCTGTAAGCATGAGGATGGGGACAGCTTTGGAACGGCGCAGGTCTTTTGCGAGCTCAATTCCGCTTTCGCCCGGCATCATGACGTCCAGAATGAGTAGGTCGAACTCCAGGCCGGATAATCTGCGGCGGGCTTCTACTGCGTCTCTTGCGACGGTTACCCGAAAGCCGCTTTCTCCGAGAAACCTTTGGAGCAGGTCGCGGATACGGCTGTCATCATCAATCAGGAGAATGTGAGGTGCATCATCTTCCAGAAGAGCAGAGCGGGCCACGGTAATTCCTCAATCTGTTTGTTTGGTGATGAGACGGGCAACTTCGCTGCGATCATTCTCATCAATCATAAGATATAAAAACTGGCGGACAATCTCATCACTGCCATCTGGCATCATGGAGATCGCCTTATTAATACGTTGGGACTGGAGTTTGGATAGTCGGGCACAAAATTCTGTACCTTTTTCAGTGGTATATAGCAGGCGCTGACGGCGGTCCAACGCTCCTGGTTCCTGACAAATGAAGTCATCATCCACCAACTGTTTCAAAACACGTCCTAAACTTTGCTTCGTGATTTTTAAAATGTCGAGCAGGTCAGAGACTCTGATTCCGGGGTTTCTGTGCACAAAATGAAGAACACGGTGATGGGCACGACCAAAACCCAGCTCATCGAGAAGCACATCCGGATCACCCGTAAAATCGCGATAAGCGAAGAAAAACAGTTCAATAAGGTCAAACCGTGGTGAATCGCTGTCTTTTTTATTCATTTCCTGTCCCGGATAACTGCCTATTTTTTAATCTCATAAAAAATACGTCAGTCATGTTGACTTATTTCAGAATGATAGTTACAAGTTACTCATCGCTGAAGAAAGGAAAGAACTCAACATGTCGCATGTGCGCAATAGTTGAAAAATTAGTTTCTTCATCGGTTTTACGTCGTGGGTAGGTATTGATCATCTGTAGTTGTAATACGGCTGCTCTGTATACCTGTCCTTTATAAACTCATTGATTTAGCTAGAACACACCTTGACTGGCAAGTCCTTGCCTTGCCTGCACCGTGAATTGTTCGCCATATGGAGAAGAGAAATGGCGGGTATACCCTTTGATCAACTAGAAGGCTCAATCTGGTTGGATGGAAAAATTGTTCCGTGGTCAGAGGCCAAGGTGCACGTGCTCACGCACGGATTGCACTACGGAAGCAGTGTGTTCGAAGGTCAACGCGCCTATGGCGGCGAGATCTTCAAGCTGGAAGAACACACCAAGCGCTTGCATGCTTCTGCAGAGGTTCTGGGTTTCACTATTCCGTGGAGCGAAGAGCAGATTAACGGTGCGTGTAAACAGATGCTGATTGAGAACAACCTGACAGATGCTTACCTGCGTCCGGTTGCCTGGCGCGGCAGTGAGATGATGGGCATTTCCGCTCAGTCCAACACCATCCATCTGGCGATTGCTGCCTGGGAGTGGCCAAGCTACTTCTCTCCAGAAGAGCGTTTGAAGGGTATTCGTCTGGATCTGGCGGAATACCGTCGCCCTGATCCAAAGACTGCACCGTTCAAGTCGAAGGCAGCTGGTCTGTACATGATCTGCACAATCTCCAAGCATGCTGCGGAAGCAAAAGGTTATTCCGATGCTCTGATGCTGGACTGGCAGGGCCGTGTTGCTGAAGCGACTGGCGCGAATGTTTTCTTCATCAAAGACGGGGCAATCCACACTCCGATTGCGGACTGTTTCCTTGATGGCATAACGCGCCGCACTGTGATTGATCTAGCGCGTGCTCGCGGTATCGAAGTGATTGAGCGTCGTATCATGCCTGAAGAGATGGAAGGCTTTGAACAGTGCTTCCTGACTGGGTCTGCTGCTGAAGTGACACCGGTTTCTGAAATCGGGCCGCACAGTTTTGTTCCGGGCGATATTACGAAGCTGATGATCGAGGATTACATGGCTGCTGTACAGCCTGCGAAAGAAGAGTTGCTTGTTGCAAGCTGATTTCTTCGCTGCATGAAAATTCAAAGCCCGCTGCTCTGACTGAGTGGCGGGCTTTCTCGTTTTATTCGGTTGCGAGCTGTTGTTCGTGCTGCGGTTTGAAGAGTTTGCCGTTTTCTGTGATCAGCACGCAGATCAAGCCAAGGATCGAGAACAAAGCGACACCATAGACGAGGGGAAGTTCGGTCCCATTGTACAACTTGCCAACTCCAGCACCGAGCAGGGCGCCGATCAATGTGGTGATGAAGCCAATCATGGCCGAGCCAGCGCCTGCAACGCGCCCCAATGGTTCCATTGCCATGGTGTTGAAGTTCGGGCCGATGAAGCCGAAGAAGAACATTGCCAGTGATTGAATTGCTATGAATGACACGATGGTCAGACTACCACTGTAGGCAATTGCTGCTGTCAAAACAGAAGTTGCGGTAAAGCCAAGCAATGCCATATGCGACATTCTTCTGAGGCCATATTTCTCCACCATTTGAGAGTTCAGGTAGGAGGAAAGAGCCATCGCGATTGAGATTGCTGCAAACACGATTGGGAACAGGTCAGCGAGCGCAAAGCGCTCCATAAAGACTTGCTGCGCAGAATTGATGAATGCGAACAGGCAGGCAAAGATGAATGTCATGGCCATCATGTAGCCTACAGTCACACGAGTGGTGAGGGCTAACCGATATGCACTGAGGACAGAACGTAATTCGAGTGGGCGCTGGTTTATAGGGTCGAGGCTTTCAGGAAGGCGCATCGAACACCAGACAAATAAGAGCACTCCAAACAGAGTCAGGGCAGCGAACACGCCTTGCCATGGAGCGACCCACAGGACGATCTGTCCGAGAAATGGAGCAATCACGGGGGCAATCTGGAAAGCCACCATGACCAGGGACATCACCTTGCCCATTTGACGACCGCTGTACCAGTCTCGGATCATTGAAATGGATGCGACGCGCGGCGCTGCAGCTCCGATACCCTGGAGGGCTCGAGCTGCGAGCATGTGCTCATAGCTTACAGCGAATGTCGAATACACTCCGCCAATGATGTACAGGCTGAGGCCTATCAGCAACGTGGTTCGGCGACCAATCGTATCCGAAAGCGGACCGAAAAAGAGAGAAGCAAAAGCGAGACCAAGCATGTAGGCTGTGATCACCAATTGGCGATCATTGTCGGCGACAGATAATGCAGTGCTCATAGCTGGAAGAGCCGGGAGCATCATTGACGTCGCAACCGCGTTCAGCGCCATAAGCGCTGCAACAAGGCTGACAATTTCCCATAAGGAAAGCCCAGGATGAGGTGCTCGCTCATGCTGCAGATCAGAAACTGCAGACATCAGAGACCTGTTTGTTGGGTGCAAAAAAGGTAAGAGGTCGCGATTGCGACCTAATAAACTCAAATTAGCTTCTATTTGAACTGGCAAACATGGCTATGTCAAGGCAAGTGCCAGTTCATTGTTGCGTGCTGCATGTTTATGGAATGCTGGCGCTATTTGGTTTTCTGCTCGTCCCAGCGCGCTGCATCGGCATCATCAACTGCCTTGGCCTCGACCCAAGTTCCCTCGGATGCTTCTTTGAGATGCTCTTTCTTCCAAAATGGTGCCTGAGTTTTCAGGAAGTCCATTAGAAAGTCAGAAGCTTCGAAGGCGGCTCGACGATGAGAGCTGGTTGCTATGACCAAAACAATGTTGTCGCCTGGAGGAATTTTGCCAAAACGATGAATGATCGTGAGGCCTGTCAGAGGCCAACGTTCAACGGCTTGCTGCGCAAACTTTGAGATTTGAGCTTCGGCCATGCCTGGGTAATGTTCTAGCTCTAGAGCTTCAAGTGTACCGCCTTCATCGCGGCAAAGACCGGTGAAGGTAACGATAGCTCCGACATCCTTACGGCCTTTGGTGAGGATTTCTGTTTCCGCTAAAACGTCGAAATCTTCAGCCTGAACGCGGACTGTAAATTCTGTGATAGTGCTGTTTGACATGGTACTCGCAGACTCTGAGATATGCTGGAGGGAAGGTGTTCCTCAACCGCCTGTCATTGGCGGGAAGAATGCAACTTCTTCAGTTCCAGACAAAACGTGATCTTCTTCTACGTGTTCCTGATTGACTGCGATGCGAATGGTTTCTGGCTGTTCGAAGGCAAATGCATAACCTTCATCACGAGCTGCGAGCCAACTCATCAATTCGCCTGCGGTTTTAACAGTTTCTGGAAGCTCAATGGTTTCCTCAGAGGTTCCAGTGCGCTCACGCAGCCAAGCGAAGTAACGAATTTTCATGAGATTGAGCCCCGGTATTGTATGGCTTCCTTTTTGTGGAAGCCTTGTCTCTTACAGGAATTAGTCTTCAATCAGATGGCCAATTCCGGCGCGGAAGTAGTCATACCCCGTATATAGGGTCAAAATCGCTGCGACCCAAAGTAGCACTATACCAGTTGATGTGGTGTAGGGGAAAACAACATCGCCAGCATCACCTGCGAGCAAAAAGCCCAAGGCAACGAGTTGGACAGTGGTTTTCCATTTAGCCAGTTTGGTAACAGGGACTGATACACGAAGCTCAGCAAGGAACTCACGCAAGCCGGAAACAAGGATTTCCCGGCAAAGAATGATGATGGCAGCAAAGATGGACCAGTTTCCGATTGTCTGATCCCATGCCAATATAAGGAGGCAAACAGAAACAAGAAGTTTGTCGGCAATTGGGTCCAGCATGCGACCAAGAGCGGACTGTTGCTGCCAAATTCTGGCGAGGTAGCCGTCAAAGAAATCTGTGATTGCAGCTATGAAGAAGATACTCAATGCAATCCAACGGGCAGTGTGGGTTGGGAAATAGAAACACACAGCCAGAGCTGGCACAGCAGCAATACGGCCGTAAGTAAGAATATTTGGAAGCGAAAATATAAGCTTACGGGACATATGAACCTTCAAGTTTACGCGGCTAACAAGCGCTCATACGCAGGGTGTGCACATCCAAGTGCGTCCTGTCAATTGTAGCACGCTTATTTGTGCAGGACTTCGGGGGAGTATACGGGATTATGTAAACATCCCGTCACCCATTTCCTTAATGATCTGCTTTGCCTTGCGTGAAGAGAACTCTTTTGCTTCATCCTCAGAGCCATGTGTGTCTGCGCGGATAAAGGTATGCTCTTTGGTCTCTTCATCAAATTGCTTGGTGATGCGACCCGCAGTTTGCCACTGTCCACCACGGCGAGAAGGTTCAGAGTAAATCAGGTAGCCTTCAAATTCTTCTGCCTTTGCAGCTGGCGTTGATTTTTCATCTTTGTTGCCGCCAAACAGATTTGAGAAAAAGCCCATGTTTATTCTCCCAGACTAAACGTAGTTTTATTGGTCTACAGGTTCGCACATCATGTCTGCGAGTGCATCCTTGTTTTCACCGTTAGGTTCTCCAAGTTTGCGCATGGACCAGTGTTTTCTGCAAAGTGAGATGTAGGACTCCTCACCGCCGATGACAACCTGATCACCTTCTTCGACAATGTTTCCGCTTTCATCCACGCGGGCCACCATTGTTGCTTTGGATCCGCACCAGCAGATGGTTCTCACTTCGCGGAGGATATCTGCAATGGCGAGGAGTGCGGCACTGCCTGGAAACATCTTGCCCTGAAAGTCAGTTCTCAAACCGTAAGCCATTACAGGAATACGAAGATGGTCCGCAACATGGGCCAGCTGCCAGACCTGTTCTTCTGTCAGGAATTGTGCTTCATCGATGAAGACCGCGTTGAACTGGTGCTCTTTGAGTTGTTCCTCAATACAAGCGAACAGATCAAGCTTTGTGTCGTAGATGAGGGCGTCTGATTTCAAACCTATACGCGATGAAATTTCTCCGACCTTGGTGCGATTGTCGAGGGCTGCTGTGAACAGCAAACTGCGCATGCCGCGCTCCTGATAGTTATAGGAGGCCTGCAGCAGCAGAGTGGATTTACCAGCATTCATTGCGGAGAAATTGAAATATAGTTTTGCCATTGGCCCTTCGCGGCGCGGCGCGCCTCATCGCGTTCAATCTGATTAGGTCTTCATACATGGATTCGTGAGAGAGGCCAGAACCCTGGGAGGTTACTCACAAGGTTCCACGGCAAACTTTTAGCGTGAGGCGTATCCAGCAACCAAACTTGGTAATTCACGCATGCAGGCTATGGAATGATCCGGAAGAACTGGGGATCGATTGGCATGCTGCAGAGGGTTAAACCAGACAGAAGTGGCACCGATATTGTTCGCGCCTGCAATGTCGTGCTCCAAAGAGTCGCCGACATGGATGAGTTTGTCGGGGCTCATACCAGCCATTGAAAGCATGGCATCAAAGAGACGGGGATCCGGTTTTTTGTAGGGGTACTCTTCTGCCATCACCACGAAATCGAAGAGGTGAGCGATGCCTGCGCTTTTGGGGCATGAGTTGCCGTTGGTGATGAGCGCTGTCTTGTAGTTTCGCTTCAGCGTCGCGAGCGTTTCTTTGACATGAGGGTAAAAGTAAGGGTCCCCGAAACGGACTTTCTTGAAGATCTCCAGCGCCTGCTCAGACAAATCCTTAGCATTACTCAGTGGATTAAGAGCTTGTTCAAATGAAGCTCTTCGAATTTCCAGATAGCGAATGTTGTTGGGGTCTGCGTCTTCAACGAGGGATTTATGTATTTTTTTGAGGCGTTTGGGCGTGATGGGTTTGTCGGAGTAATGGCTTAAAAAACTTGCGGTGGTGATGAGGGCTTCGTCCAGAATTCGTTGAAAATCAAAGAGGGTTTGGTCTGCATCGAAGGATATAAGCAATTCTCGTGGCATTCCAAATTTCCCTCCGGACCGATCCCTATAAAGTTATTATATGCTTACTTTAGGGTAATATGTGAAGTGTCGCGAAGATTGGAAAATGGTCTGAGCCGACATCTTCGTCAATTATGAGGTCTTTGATTATAATTTCTTCAGAAGAGGTGATGTGATCGACTTTTGATCCCAACACTTTTCCAAGAAATGGATTGATAAAATATCGAGTTGTCTGCGGAATGAGGCTGGTGAACGTTGTTTTCAGCTTCAAATCTGAAAGCAGTTTCTGAAAGGTATCTGACCAGACAGGGGTGTTCCAGTCCCCTAAAACCATAATGGGTGAATCTGTCCGCTGTTCCCGGATGTAATTTGACACGTAATTCATGTAGGTCGTCCGTCCGTCCAGACGATGTTGACTGCGTGGACTTGCCGGATGGATTGCATAGAGCTGGATCAGGGTGCCGCTGATGTCGACATCAGCGCTCAGAAACTCGCGCGGGATGTACCCGTTTTGCCCAAGGCCAGGTATATGAACCCGTTTTGAGTTCTTTAGCGGAAATTTGCTGAAGACTGTGAGATCAGTGTCGCGCTTTGCTGGGGGCAGGATAGCGTATTGATAATTCTCTGTAAGGAATGTTTTCAGACGGGGAGTTGCGCTTGCGGTTTCCTGAAACACGATCAGGTCTGGTTGACGTTTTTCAATCAGCTCTTGCAAGGCCTCCTTTTCGAACTGCATATGCAGGAGATTGAGGCTCATGACGTTGAACGACTTGCTCTTGGGGTGGTTATCCAGAATTGCGACAGGTTGAGTGACGAGACGGATGCTGGTGACCATCCAGAAGCTGGAGATGATCAATCCTAAGAGACAGAGTAAATGGAGCCAGTGCAGCTTTCTGGCCAGTACGAGCCAGAGTAGGAGACCGACAAAACCCACTGCGATAAGCTGAGGGATGAAGAAAGCTACCGCTTCACTCAACAGGTTTCCAGGAGCGAATAAAGAGGCGAGGAGCAAGAAGGTGACCGCAAGTGTTCCTACGCGCACCAGATGAAGCAAGATCGGGGTATTCGGTTTTTTCTTTGATAATACCCTGTCTGAACGCACTGCTCTCACCTTTGGTTGTTAAGTTTTGATGAGAATAGCGCAGAGTCGTTTTCTATTTGTGAAAACAATGCGTTATCCCGTGATTATTCGTGGAAGTGGTTGTAGATCAGTTTTGCAATGCTTTCGGAGATTCCTGAAACAGCTCGCAAATCTTCGATGCCAGCTTTTGAAACTGCTTTTGCAGTGCCGAAGTGACGAAGTAGAACGCGCTTTCTTGTCGGACCAATACCCGCAATTTCATCCAGTGGATTTGCGACGATTGCCTTCTTGCGGCGGGCTCTGTGGGAGCCGATCGCGAAGCGGTGTGCCTCATCTCGCATGCGTTGCACAAAGTACAGGACCGGATCACGTTCAGGTAACATGAAACTTTGTTTGCCCGTGACGAAGAACTTCTCGCGGCCTGCATCGCGGTCTGGGCCTTTTGCAATGCCGACCAATGGGATGTCCGTGATGCCCATCTCTTCGAGTGTTTCGCGGACGGCGCTGAGCTGGCCTTTACCGCCATCGATCAGCACCAAATCAGGCCATGGAGGGATGTCAGCATTGGATGGCGCAACATCCTGCTCTTCTTCACCGGTTTTTTGCTCAGTTTTTGATTGTGCGGTAAAACGGGCAGCTTGCTCGTAACCTTCCGGGTTCTCCTTCATCAAGCGGGCGAAACGGCGTGAGAGCACTTCTCGCATCATTCCGTAGTCGTCGCCCGGGATCAGGTCTTCCGACTTGATGTTGAACTTTCTGTACTGGCCTTTTGCAAAACCATCTGAGCCCGCAACAATCATTCCGCCAACAGCATTGGTGCCTGAGATGTGGGAGTTGTCGAAAACATCGATGCGACGTGGCGTACGGTCCAGATCAAAGGCTTCAGCGACGCCCTTCAAGAGTTTCAGCTGGCTGGATGTCTCAGCAAGCCTACGGCCAAGAGCGCCCTTGGCATTGGTGAGCGCATGCTCCACCAATTCGCGTTTTTCGCCGCGCTTTGGTATTGCAACTTCGACCTTGCGATTGGCCCTTGCAGAGAGGGCTTCTGCCAGTAGTTCTTGCTCTTCCAATTCATGAGAGAGCAAGACCATTCGTGGTGGTGGTTTATCCTCGTAGAACTGGGAGAGGAAGCTCTCCAGAATTTCCGAGGGTTCGTAGCTTTTATCCGCTTTAGGAAAGTATGCGCGGTTGCCCCAGTTTTGTCCTGTGCGAAAGAAGAAGACTTGTACGCATGTCTGGCCGCCTTCCTGATAGGTGGCGAAAACATCTGCTTCTTCAATACTCTGCGGATTGATGCCCTGATGGCTCTGGACATGGGACAGTGCAGAAATGCGGTCGCGATAGACAGCCGCCTGTTCAAAGTCGAGGTTATCTGAAGCTTTTTCCATAGCGACCGCCAGGTCTTGCTTGATGAGCTGGCTTTTGCCTGAGAGGAAGGATTTTGCTTCAGCGACAAGTCCTTTGTAGTCCTCAATGGAGATCTCACCAGTGCAGGGGGCTGCACAACGCTTGATTTGGTAAAGCAGGCAAGGGCGTGAGCGATTGGAATAGTAGCTGTCGGAGCAGTTGCGGATGAGAAACGCCTTTTGCATGGCGTTGATTGTGTCATTGACAGCGCCAGCGGATGCAAATGGTCCGAAGTAATCGCCTTTGCGGGCCCGAGCACCGCGGTGTTTGATCAGGGCAGGGGCTTCATGGTCGGCACTGATCAGGATGTATGGAAAGGACTTGTCGTCACGCAGGAGAACATTGAAGCGAGGGCGCAAACGCTTGATGAGGTTTGCTTCCAGCAGCAATGCTTCTGGTTCTGTGCGGGTTTCAACGAACTCCATGGCAGCAGTTGCCATGATCATCCGCATGATGCGGTTGGATTGGCCCTGAAGCCGAGTGTAACTTGTGACGCGCTTTTTCAGTGACCGGGCTTTGCCCACATAGAGGACTTCGCCGTCTTCATCAAACATGCGGTAGACGCCGGGGCCAAGGGGCAAGCGTTTTACGAAGTCTGCAATGACTTCAACACCCTTTACGCCAGGTTTGCGCGGCGCTGCATTGCTTTCAAACTGGATGTCTGGATTGCTTTGGGGCACATCGACATTGTCTTCTGCTTGAGCAGGCATGTCAGATGTGTCTTTAGCCATGATCCAATTACTCTCGGTGTATGCTGAAATAAAATATGGAAACGCACCTTATCCGATTCAACGGCAGGTGCGGTCTCTCAGAAGTGTTTTAGTTGTGTGTCCTAGACGAAATCCAGAGCAAATACGCCGTAGATGTAAGCGACATAGGCAACGCTGAGGAATATGCCCCATGCTTTGCCAAGGCACAGACGCTTGGCGGCAAAGATATACAGCAGTACAGCACAGGCTAGCATGACCCAGATGTCGAAGACGAGGATCTGTTCTGGGATCGGGATTGGAATGATTGTAACCGTGATGCCCATGATCGCCAGCAGATTAAAGACATTGGAGCCAATGACATTGCCGAGCGCGACTGCAGAGTGCTGACGAATGGCTTGTGTGGATGGCTCCTGCTTTGCAAGACATTTTTGAGATGATCGGTACCTTTGTCAGAAGCAGTCATGTGTCCGGCCTGTTTGCGCGG
>NZ_LCWX01000164.1:101180-123351 GCF_001431305.1 Pseudovibrio sp. POLY-S9 | reverse complement strand
TGGTGCTGGCATGCTGTGATCCTCCCGAACAGAGTGAATCACAAATCGAAGTTTTGGGGAATCTCATAGATTCAAACTTTGATCGAAACGCTTTAGGCAGATCGCTATGGATTGTCTGGATCGAGTTGGAACTGCGCTGTCTGGCAGCTTCAGTGAGCTGCGCCATGATCTGCATCGAGTTTGCGCCTTCAGAGCATCCATAATCTACAAAACGCAGGAGAGAGCTGTCGTTTGGTATTGCCAGGCTGGCAATGGCTTCATGCAGCCATGGATACACATATGCAATCGTGGCTTGTTGTGGTGTGGAGTTCTTGTTGTAAAAACCCTCGCCCTTCATGCCGGTGGTTGTGGCGTTCTTTTGTGAGGAATGTGCTTTCTCGGTCATTGCATCTATGTCCAATCTATCGCTCCGTCCTGAAGGGCACGATATTCAAACTCTATGCATATGAAGTGAACGAGACAAAGAAGGCCGGCGTTTCAGACAAACGCCGGCCTTCTTTTTGTAATCTTGCTTTATTTTGCTTAGGCGTCGCCTTGAGCCTGTGCTTTTTCCAGCGCTTCACGCTCAGATTTACGAAGACGCTCTGAAGCTGACTTCAACTGGCCGCAGGCTGCGAAGATATCGCGGCCGCGTGGTGTGCGGATTGGAGAAGCATAGCCTGCGCGGTTCACTACATCTGCAAACTCTTCGATCTGTTCCCAATCAGAGCACTCATATGGAGAGCCCGGCCATGGGTTGAATGGCAGCAGGTTGATCTTTGCCGGGATGCCTTTGAGCAACTGAACCAGTTTCTTTGCATCTTCCAAGCTGTCGTTGACGCCCTTCAGCATCACGTATTCGAAGGTGATGCGTTTTGCGTTGGACAGGCCGGGATAATCACGACATGCCTGCAGCAGTGTTTCCAGATTGTACTTCTTGTTGATCGGAACCAGCGTGTTGCGCAGCTCGTCATTCACAGCGTGCAGTGAGATTGCCAGCATGCAGCCGATTTCATCACCTGTGCGTGCTATCTCTGGCGTTACACCAGATGTCGACAGGGTGATGCGGCGCTTGGAGAGGGACAGGCCGTCTCCATCAGAGGCGATCAGAAGTGCTTTCTTGACGTTCTCGAAATTATAAAGCGGCTCGCCCATGCCCATCATCACGATGTTGGTGATGCGGCGACGGTTGGATGTGGATGCATCCAAGCCACCTTCCGGAGCATCTGCATCCGGGAAGTCGTTGAGGCGATCTTTCGCGAGCATGAGCTGCGCAAGGACCTCTTCAGCTGTCAGGTTGCGAACCATCTTCTGTGTGCCGGTGTGGCAGAACGTGCAGGTGAGGGTACAGCCGACCTGGGAGGAGATGCAGAGCGTGCCGCGATCTTCTTCCGGAATGTAGACGGTTTCGACTTCAACCGGCTTGCCAGCACCGCGTGATGGAAAGCGGAACAGCCATTTACGGGTGCCATCAACGGAGACCTGTTCAGTGACGATCTCCGGACGGGCAATGGTAAAGGCAAACTCCAGCTTAGTGCGCAGATCTTTTGAGACATTGCTCATTTTGCCGAAATCGGAAATGCCCCGGACATAGAGCCAGTGCCACAGCTGGTTGACGCGCATGCGGATCTGGCGCTCAGGGACTCCAACTGCAGCAAGGGCATTGCCTAGCTCTTCACGGTTTAAGCCGATCAGAGATGGCTTTTCTTCCTGCACAGGAATGGTTGCAGGAGAAGGGTTTGCTGCGCTGGTTGCCGCCGGATCAGCGGAATTGTGCGCGATGTCTAACGATACCGCCATGGTCATTCACCAGTTTTTCTTAGATGCTTGGCTTTAAGCTTATGTTCTTTGCGTATTCAAACCCGAAAAATGTGCCTCACTTTTCGGCAATACGATCTAGAGCACGTTGCGTTCATGTGTATTCACGCATCATGCTCTAATTCTCTATTTTCATGCGTATTCTTATCCGAAAACCGGAACCACTTTTCGGGAATACGATTCAGCAGGAAAAATAACAGGTTATGTATACCCGTTGCTCGCTGCTAAAAATGCGAGAGGCGGTCGCTAGCAGCAACCGCCTACGTATTCGGCACGCTTATAGCCGAAATCGCTTAGTTTGAACATCCCAGATCTCAAATTGCGTGGCGGCAAGCTGGCGCAGGCAAGAGATCTCTGTAATTTCAAACAATTTCGGGCATCAGAACTTTATTGGCAGGCGCTGGATGCGTCTCTGACAGCAGCAGTGATGCCGCTCAAAGAGAATTTGTAGGAAGTTTGGGTGCCACGTGCGGACTGACCAGAAATAGACATGGAACTGCCTGCTTTCATTGCGTCAACCAAACGCTTTTCTTCCGCAGCGTTCTGAACCCATGCGCCGTCACCTTTGGTGAACATGGTGAACTGCTGACCATCAACATTGGTCGTGACCAAGGAGCCTACTTTAAATGGATAACCCACTATAAAGCTTGGTTCATTGGCAACGCCTTCACTTGGACGGGTAGAAACGAAGAAGAAGACCTCTCCATGGTTTCTATCAGTCGGCAGTGACTGTGTTGGTGCGGAAATGGCATAACACACCTTACCACCGCTCTGGGTGTTAAAGGTGTAAGTTGCCCAATCCTTGTTTTCTTTCAAGAGGGCAGGAGACTGCGCATTTGCAGTCGCGCCCGAGATACCAAGAGCCATAAAGGCAGTTATCAGGATACGTGCTTGCATCTTCTCCAAACCGCGTTGCGTACGACAAAATCTGAGATTCTGTGCGAAAACCCATAAAACTTAATGTTAGGGTTACTTTAAAGATGGTTACAAAAGGGTTGATACCCTGTTTTTACAGAGGCAAAAAATTATTTGCCTTTGAACCGCTCTATGAATGCTGCCATCAGAAATCTGGCGGGAGTGTGGCACGCACAGCCATAATATCAAGCGTAAAGCCACTAATGAATTTCTGTTTTAAGTGATCGAAGACAGTAGATATGCAAGTTGATTTTCGGTTGTATTTAACGCGCTAGTAAATAAGGGCTAATCGCTTTTAAAAGCTCAGATTTTCCGGCATGTTTTCAAACTAATTGTCGGCATTTTACCCAGTAAAAAATATGGGCACCTTTCCACATAGTGTGCACAGATTGAGAGAAAATGCGAAGTGTGGAGCCTCAAAGAATTACGAATTTGTAATGTGGAAGAGACTGGGTGTGGAAAGGGAAACACCTTAAAAATTTATACAAGGCATTTGCTATGGTGAGAAATAAAGGTTGCCGTTTCAGAGTATGTATCAGAAATGGCAACCGTATTTCGAATCACTCATGAGTTGCTGTCGAAGCCGGGAACCTTTCGACCGGTTCGGAAAATTGGAGCGCCGTGAATATGTTCCAGTAATGGATCTTTCGGGGCGCCTGCAGTGAGAGAGCGCTCAGCGTACTTTCCGTGTGCCATATAGCGGTCATACAAGACCAGAGCGGCAGCCACACCAACATTCAAGCAAAACTTGGTTGGGATTTTGACGATGTAATCGCAGCGATCCTGCATCTCTTGTGACAGAGACCCACGTTCTGGCCCGAGTATATAAGCTGCTTGCAACGGATGCCCGAAGCTTGGAAGTTCGATGGCATCGTCGGTGAGTTCAACACCCACCATTTTACAGCCACGCGGGAACTGCATCTCATCAACCGAGTTCCAGGCGAAGTAGGGCAAGTGGTCCGGGCTCTTGGAGGTATCAGCCTTCATTGCTTTGCCAAGGCTTTTGATGTGCGCGTCGACTGTAAAAAAGTAACTTGCTCCGAATGCATGACCAGTACGCATCAGCGTGCCAACATTCATGGATTTTGAAAGCCCTTCAGAGCCAATAGCAAAATAACCGCGCATGCCCAGTTTTTCTCGTTGTTGATGTTGTGCGCTTCATACCTCCAACTGTGGTGTTCCCGCAAGTGTAGCGGCATGTATGGGTGTTTTAATCGCAAAATGGCACCAAAGACGGCTTTGAGATTTTGTGAATGCCCGTGTAATTTTGGAGGTCAGAGAGAGGGCCACATTTTATGAAAGCTGTTATCTGCGAAAAACTTGGGGGGCCGGATGATCTGGTCATTCGAGAACTGGACGACCCGAATGTTGGAGCTGGAGAGGTGTTGGTTCGTGTGAAAGCGGCGGCACTCAATTACTTCGATACATTGATCATTCAAGGGAAGTATCAGTTTAAGCCGGAGCTTCCGTTCTCACCATCAGGTGAGATGGCGGGCATTGTTGAAGCCGTCGGTGATGGTGTTTCGCGGTTCAAGGTTGGGGATCGGGTGGCCTCCTACGCGAAATGGGGAGCTGCAAGAGAGCTATATGTTGCTCCTGAGCATGAACTTGTGCGGGTGCCGGATGAGGTTTCGCTCAAGCATGCAGCTGGACTTTTGATCACTTACGGAACGGCTATTCACGGCCTTCGTAGCCGGGCGCGGTTGCAGGCGGGGGAGACGGTTGCAGTGTTAGGTGCTTCTGGCGGAGCAGGACAGGCTGCTGTGGAGGTTGCAAAGCTGATGGGGGCCCGGGTGATTGCTTGCGCGTCTTCGGAAGATAAGCTTGCTCACGCAAAAACTTGCGGCGCTGATGTTCTGGTCAACTATTCTGAGGGTGGTCTGAAACAGAAGCTGAAGGATCTAACGGATGGTAAAGGGCTTGAGGTGGTCTACGACGTCATAGGCGGGGATCATGCTGATGATGCCTTGCGCGCTACGGGATGGCGTGGACGTTATCTGGTTGTTGGATTTGCCTCTGGAACGATCCAAAAGATCCCTGCGAACCTCACCCTGCTGAAAGGCTGTGACGTTCTGGGCGTATTCTGGGGGGAGGCAGTCGTTCGTGAGCCTGAGGAACATCACAAGGATTGCGAACAACTGTTCCAGTGGGTGGCTGATGGAAAACTGAAGCCGTATATCCATGCGGAATATCCGCTGGAAGACATTGCTCTGGGATTGGAGGAAATCTCCAGCCGTAGAGCCAAAGGCAAAGTGCTGCTCATTCCTTGATGGATAGATACGGAAAAAGCGGGAGATGCTCCCGCTTTTCATCGTCAAGTTGTAAGCCAGACTTCGTGAGATCAGACTTCCAGCATAGCCATGACTGGTGCGTGGTCGGATGGTTTTTCCCAACCGCGTGCGTCACGGATAATCTGAACATCTTTGGTGTGCTGCGCTGTTTCCGGTGTCATCCAGACATGGTCGAGACGGCGGCCTTTGTTGGAGGCGGACCAGTCTTTGGCGCGGTAGCTCCACCAGGTGTAAATCTTCTCATCCATCGGCATGTGTTTGCGCATGGTATCTACGTAGTTGCCAGCTTCTCGCACATCTTCAAGGCGCTGGCATTCCAGCGGTGTGTGAGAGACGACTTTGATGAGTTGCTTGTGAGACCAAACGTCATTTTCGTAAGGTGCGATATTCAGGTCGCCGACGACGACTGACTGGCCGTCGAAGCCTTTGAACCAGCTTTCCATTTCATCTAGGAATTTGAGTTTGTGAGCGAATTTGTCGTTGACCTCAGGGTCCGGCACATCGCCACCTGCTGGGACGTAGAAGTTATGGATGCGGACTTTACCGCCATTAAAGGCAACATCTGCTGCGATATGGCGGGTATCGCCCATCTCGCAGAATTCTTTGCGCTCAACATTTTCCAGTGGCACGCGTGAGAGAAAGGCAACGCCGTGGTAACCCTTTTGGCCGTGTACCTCTACATGACGATAGCCAAGCTTATTGATTGCAGCCGTTGGGAAGCTTCCATCCGGGCACTTTGTTTCCTGCAGGCACAAAACGTCTGGGGCGTGGTCCAGTAACATTTTCTCGACAATAGGAAGGCGGAGGCGGACTGAGTTAATGTTCCACGTTACAATCTTGAGGCGGTTCGTCATGGGGGCGTGTTTACCTGCTTTGGAGAATCATACCTCAAACCTAAGGCTTAGGCGGGGTTCTGGCTAGAAAAACTGATGTGAACTGTGAATTTGTTCACGTTATATTCTTCAAGGCAAGACATAAATTGCTTCTAAAACCCGATGTTTTGTCAGTGCACGTTGTTAGCCCCTTGGTGGCAGTCTTCTCTTAATTATGCTGGCTGTTGGTTTTGGCCAGCCTGCAATTAGGACTAGGGTCAAATGAAATACGCAATGCTTGTAGGCTGTTGTCTCGCAGCAGGTGTCGTGGCTCAATCTGTGAGTGCAAACAGCTTGTCTACGCGTTCAGGGTCCGTTGACTATCCCGGATTTCAGCAGGTTCAGTTCAATGAGCGCAGCAATATTATCCCGCCCATCAAACCTCTAGATCGTCCGGTTGAACCGGGAGATAGTTTGAGGCCGGGGCAAGCGCAGCCTTATTTGCCGACTGATCGGGATCCGGATCACTCACAGTTTAACCCGCCTCCGGGAGCTTATCCTGCAGGGTCTGCGCGTCCGGGGTCTTTGCCCCCACCTCTGCCGGGGCCTTCCGGTCCTCTGCCTGCAGCTCCTCCGATAACAGGATTGCCTCCTTCACCGGGATCGCCTGGTTCACCCGGATTTAGTGGACCGTCCTATGGAGGCCCTTCTTATGGGCGATAGCACCTTAGAGAGGCTGGAGGGCAGTTTTATGAAAATTTTGGCCTGGGTGATTGCCGGTCTCGTGCTTCTGGCTGTTCTTATCTATTCCAATGCCGCCTTTGCGCAGCGTGGGCACGCCGGATACACCACGAACGGTGTAAACATGAGGACAGGGCCTGGCACCAGATATCCTGTCATTACGACAATACCGGCAGGTGGCGTGGTTTTCATCAATTACTGCACCAAGAACGGTTCGTGGTGTGACCTGACATTCCGAGGTGCTCCAGGGTGGGTTTCTGCCAGATATATTCGATATGGAGTTGCAGGGCCGCACTACTCTCGTACACTTCCTTATGTAGCACCGTATGTGGGTCTGCCCTTTGTCTATCGACGCTATCCAGTTTACCCGCGTTATCCGCGTTGGCGTCCATATCCACGCCCACGGCATGAAATTCCTGCTTATCCGTTGCAACCGTCACGGCCAATTGCTCCACCGATACGGCCAGCTATCCCGTTAACACCAGCTCAACCGATAGCGCCGCCATCAATACCAGCCACACCGTTGTCGCCTGCTCGATAGAAGAGAGCTCACGAGGTGCCTCGTGAGCTCTTGTTTCTCTATATCTTATGCTGCCAGCTGACTTCATGGTATTCGAAGGCGCTTCCAGCCTTGCGAACATGCCCTAGGCCGGGGAAGTCATGGTGGATGCCGACGACTGGTGTTCTATCTGCTGAAACCTGATCCAGTATTCTGCGCCGTGTTTGTCGAGCTACTTCCTGATCGGTATCGAATGCGATTGTCCAATCCGGGTTTGCAAACTGGAGCCCAATGGAGTGGACTGTGTCACCCCAGATCAGCACTTCTTCATTATTGGAGTGAATGCGGATGCCCATATGTCCGGGTGTGTGACCGGGAAGGAAGACAGCGTCCAGTCCCTTGATGAACTCGCCATCTTTGCTGATGAGCGTTTTTTGGTTTTCATAAGGCTTTGAAACGTTCTGAGCGAGATCAATGAAATGCTGGAGGTCTTTGGGGAACTTTGAGCGTGTGCCTTCATCATCCCAGAAGTTGTATTCGACCTCATGAACGATGAACTCAGCGTTCGGGAAGAGCTTTTCGCCCGATTTAGAGATCAGCCCCCCTACGTGATCGATGTGTAGATGCGTGAGCACTACGGCATCTACATCAGAGGCGTTATAGCCAGCTGCTTTCAGGTTTTGATGGAAACGGCCAAGTGTCGGGCCCATTAGATCAGCGGTGCCAGTATCGACCACTACCAACTTGTCGCCCGTATTAATGAGATATCCGTTTACAGAGATAGACATGTCCGCTGTGTTGGGGCTGAGGAAATTTTGCTTTAGAGTCTTCTCAGCTACTTTTTGGTCAAACCCAATGACCAATGACGGATCTAAACCCAAGTGTCCGTCCAGAATTGCTGTAACTTCAATGCCTCCTACCGAGAAGCGATAGATGCCGGGAACCTGTGTTCCGATTTTGGGCGCTGCTGCGAGCGCAATAGATGACATTGCCGGGGCAACTGCACCTGCGCCCGCAATGGACGCGGCTGCGGATATAAAAGATCGGCGTGAAAGTGTCATGAAAGGCTCCTCATTTACAAGCATGAGAGCAATATTGTGGGGTTGATACTGGAAGTGCAGAGGCCCAAGCCTTATCTTGGATATAAGCAGTGCTTATGGAGCAGTTATGGATCTTCTGAATTTGCTGGAGAGTTTTGTTCGTGTCATTGACAACGGGTCGTTGAGTGGTGGTGCGCGTCAACGCCATATCAGTCAGCCCGCTATGAGCCAGCAGCTGAACCTGCTTGAAGCGCAGGTCGGGCAAGAGCTTGTTTTCCGAACTAACAAAGGCGTTAAGCCGACAGTTGCCGGAAAGATCGTTTATGAGCATGCTCAAAAGATGCTGCGTCAGAGCGCTCTGATGTTTGAGGAAGTACAGGACCAAGCAGCAGCAGAGAGTGGTTCATTGGTTGTTTCTGTTTCTCAGGCTATGGGCGCTGATATAATCACACCGCTTATCTTCGACCTTCGAAAGCAATACCCAGACCTTTCAGTCTCAATTAAAATGGATGATGATCTGATTGATGTTGTGCAAACCGGTATCGATTTAGCGATCCGTACAGGCATCACCGGAGATACCTCTGGGATTTCCAGAAAAATTGCGATTGTTGAAACCTGTTTGGCAGCCAGCCCAGACTATCTTGCAAAGCATGGTATGCCGCAAAGTCCCGAGGCGCTGTCTGACCTCAACTACATTCAATACAGATACGAGAAGTTGGTCAGTTCGCTGGATATGTTCCGACATGGGCAAAAGCATGTAGTTGCTTTGAAGTCTGAGTTTGTCGCTGGGCACCCCCAGGTGATGGTGCAAGCCTTGTTGAACTCAGTTGGATTTACGCGCATGCCGTTGTTTATGATGCGAGATTTTGAGGCAAACGGGCAATTACAACGGCTACTTCCTGACTATCAGTGCGAAGAGAAGCCGGTCTACCTTGTCTACCCTTCGCGCGATGCGGTGACACGTAAAACCGAGATCTTCATCGATGCGATGATTGAACGATTCCGGGATGCTCCGGGCATACGATTGGTTGGGCAGAAGCCTGTTCAACTTGCCCAACCTGCCTAATTTTATAGGCGTTAGACAGTCTCGTTGACCTGCTCATCTACGATGCGGACAATGTCTGACATGATTTCTGTCAGGTGGAAGTCCTTTGGTGTGTAAACGGCTGCAACACCTGCGTTTTTCAGTTCTTCGGCATCCTCTGACGGTATAATGCCGCCAATGATGATCGGGATATCCTCCAAGCCGTTTTCTTTCATTTTGTCGAGCACATCATGGACCAGCGCCAGATGTGAGCCAGACAAGATCGACAGGCCGATGACGTGGACGCCTTCTTCAAGGGCAGCGTTGACGATTTGGGCGGGTGTCAGGCGGATGCCTTCGTAAACGACTTCCATGCCGCAATCACGGGCACGCACTGCAATCTGCTCGGCGCCGTTGGAGTGGCCATCCAGTCCCGGTTTGCCAACGAGGAATTTAAGGCGTCGACCCAGCTTCTCTGAAAGCTCGGAGACTTTTTGCTGCACACCTGTGAGGCTCTCGTTGTCATCCGGTGCTGCTCTACCGACACCAGTTGGGGCACGATATTCGCCGAAGACTTCACGCAGGGCTGCGCCCCATTCTCCTGTGGTTGCGCCTGCCTGAGCTGCTTTGATGGACGCTTCCATGATGTTGTTGTCAGAAGACGCGGCAGCGCGGAGCTCCTGCAGAGCGGATTTGACTGCATTCTCGTCACGTTCAGCCCGCCAGGCCTGAATGCGTTGGATTGCTTCTTCTTCTACATGCTCAGGCACTGTGAGGATGCCGCCGTCTTCATCTGATGCCAGTGGAGATGGTTCGGTTTCGGTCCATTTGTTGACGCCGACGACGATCTGATCGCCAGATTCAATGCCTGCCAGACGTTTGGAGTTGGACTCCACGAGCTTTTGCTTCATGTAACTGGATTCAACGGCTGCGACTGCTCCACCCATTTCTGCAATACGGGCTAGTTCTTCTCGTGCTTGCTCTTTGAGTAGCTCGACCTTGGTTTCAATCTCTTTGGAACCATCGAAGATATCGGCATATTCCAACAAATCCGTCTCATAGGCCATGATTTGCTGCATGCGCAGGGACCATTGCTGGTCAAACGGGCGTGGCAGGCCAAGAGCTTCATTCCAAGCGGGGAGCTGAACTGCACGAGCGCGTGCGTTTTTAGAGAGAACAACAGCCAGCATCTCAACGAGAATTCGGTAAACGTTGTTTTCGGGCTGCTGCTCCGTCAAGCCGAGGGAATTGACCTGAACGCCATAGCGGAAGCGGCGGTAGCGCTCTTCTTCAACGCCATAGCGTTCGCGGCAAATCTCATCCCAGAGTTCTGTAAATGCTCGCATTTTGCACATCTCGGTGATGAAGCGCATGCCTGCATTTACGAAGAAGGAAATCCGGCCCACGAGTTTAGGGAAATCGCTTTCAGAGATGACGCCAGAAGCGCGAACATTGTCCAGAATTGCGATAGCGGTGGCGAGCGCGAAGGAGAGTTCCTGTACTGGTGTCGCGCCTGCTTCCTGCAGATGGTAGGAACACACGTTCATCGGGTTCCATTTGGGCATGTTCGTGTAAGTCCATGAAATTACATCGGTTGTGAGGCGCATGGACGGGGCGGGCGGGAAGACATAGGTGCCGCGGGACAGGTATTCCTTGATCAGATCATTCTGCGTGGTGCCGGCCAGCAGAGAGCGGTTAGCTCCTTGCTCATCAGCAGCAGCCACATAGAGTGCAAGCAACCAAGGGGCTGTTGCGTTGATCGTCATGGAGGTGTTCATGCGCTCCAGTGGGATCTCGTTAAAGAGGGTGCGCATGTCTCCCAGGTGAGAGATGGGTACACCAACCTTACCAACCTCACCGCGAGAGAGCGGATGGTCCGGGTCGTATCCTGTCTGAGTTGGGAGATCGAACGCGACAGAAAGGCCCGTCTGACCCTTTGCGAGGTTCGTACGGTAGAGCCGGTTGCTGTCTGCAGCGTTGGAGTGTCCTGCATATGTGCGGAACATCCACGGACGGTCTTTTGTTGCGCCTTTAGGTGAACCGGTACTCATAGTCTATTGCCTCCCTGATCCTCCCTGCATTTTATAAGGGACAAGATCTCAATTCTGCCTACACCTTTGCATAGGTTTTAGTGGTTGGTGCAATGCAACATTAGAAGAAGTATTCTTCGCAAGTTAAGCAATAGTTGTATATATTTTATGAGTTCTTTGTAATGATAATTCTCAAATAGCCGATATTGACAGGTTGTATTGTTTTGCGTTGCAGCAAATAGTGGATTGGAAGCGTTAGCAGAGGACTTGCTTTCACTCTCATGAGGGAAGGGCGCAACGCAAACTTGGAGGAGAATATCATGAGTTCCGTTGCACGGGTTGTCGAAGCTGGGTCAGAGGGTGGCTCTGAGTTCAAGGACCTATATGAGATTGGTGAGATTCCACCGCTGGGACATGTTCCTAAGAACATGTGGGCGTGGACCATTCGCCAAGAGCGCCATGGTTCTCCTGATACAGCGATGGTCAAGGAAGTGGTGCCAACCTGGGAGTTGGACAGCCATGAAGTGCTCATTCTGGTTATGGCAGCAGGCGTGAACTACAACGGCGTTTGGGCTGCCCTAGGCGAGCCGATTTCCGTTTTTAAGGTTCATAAGCAGCCCTATCATATCGCAGGCTCTGATGCCTCCGGTATTGTTTGGGCGGTTGGTTCCAAAGTTACTCGCTGGAAGGTAGGCGACGAAGTTGTCGTTCACTGTAACCAAGATGACGGGGATGATGAGGAGTGTAACGGTGGTGATCCGATGTTCTCTAACTCCCAACGGATTTGGGGTTATGAGACACCTGACGGGTCATTTGCGCAGTTCGCTCGTGTTCAATCTCAGCAGCTGATGGCGCGTCCCAAGCACCTGACCTGGGAAGAGAGCGCTTGCTACACGCTTACACTGGCGACTGCATTCCGTATGCTGTTCGGTCATGCGCCGCATGATTTGAAGCCAGGTCAGAATGTTCTGGTCTGGGGAGCTTCTGGTGGCCTTGGCGTGTTTGGGGTTCAGCTGATTGCTGCTGCCGGAGCGAATGCGATTGGCGTTATTTCAGATGAGAGTAAACGCGAATACGTGATGTCGCTTGGGGCAAAGGCCGTTATCAATCGAAAAGACTTCGATTGTTGGGGCCAGCTGCCGAAGGTGAACTCGCCTGAGTATGATACGTGGACCAAAGAAGCGCGTAAGTTTGGTAAGGCGATCTGGAACATTACCGGTAAGGGTAATGACGTTGATATGGTGTTTGAGCACCCAGGTGAAGCAACGTTCCCGGTATCAACACTGGTTGCCAAGCGCGGTGGTATGGTTGTGTTTTGTGCGGGTACCTCCGGCTTCAACCTAACCATGGATGCGCGCTATGTATGGATGCGTCAGAAGCGTATTCAGGGTTCGCATTTCGCGCACTTGAAACAGGCGAGTGAGGCGAACAAGTTCGTGATTGATCGCCGTATCGACCCTTGTATGAGTGAAGTGTTCTCATGGGATCAGATTCCGCAGGCTCATATGAAGATGTGGAAGAACCAACATGCCCCAGGAAACATGGCGGTTTTGGTGTGTGCACCAAAGACTGGTTTACGCTCCCTTGAGGATGTTATTGAAGCCACTGAAAACTAAGTAGGCTAACGAAAGGAAGTTGGCGCTTTTATGCGGCCAACTTCCCAATTTCCTTAAGTTTCTCACTTATATTTTTTTATTGAACGGTGATTCAATATTATTAAATGATCGCAGATTTTCTCTGCGCTTTTCTTTTTGTAATCTACGTGATTATTCGACATCATTTGACGTTGTTTTTTTATTTCAATTTACTGTGAAACTACCTGAATTTTCCGTGGGGATTACCTGTAAAAGAAAGTTTAAAATAGTCGTTTTGCTTCAGTAAATTTTTTTTCTCTTATTTTGCGTTTTAAATGGTGGTACTAGAGAGTTATGAAAGCTTTATAACTTCATATCCAGTGTATTTGAGAAGTATATCTTTTTATATTTATTTTAAAAAAATATCTTGAGCAGATGTCTAAGTTGACAGAAAATTGAATATATCTATTTTTAACGGTGCAGTTGATGCGCTCAACCTAGTGTGTCCTGCAATTGCTGAGTTTTTGACTTAGCATTACGGCCAGAACGACAAGCTGTCCTTGGCGGCTTTTCTCTCTGACCGAACAAAAAGTATGTTTTGGTTGTTTGGAGGCATCCGTGTTGAATTTTAAATCTGCTCTCGCTGCGTGCGTAGTTGCATTCCCTTTTGCTGTGTCTACAGCAGAAGCTGCAGACCCTGTTTGTGAAGTTGACCGTCCTATCGTGTTTGCTGGTTTGGATTGGGACTCCAATGCTTTTCACAATTCTGTAGCTCAGTTCATTGCTGAAAAAGGGTACGGCTGTGAAACGGATGTCATCCCAGGCTCTACTATTCCGCTTCTGAACGGTATGGCGCGTGGTGATATCGACGTGACCATGGAAATCTGGCCAGACAACGTGACTGAAGCTCTTGCCGAAGGCAAAGCGAAGAACCAGTTTGTTGATCTTGGTGTGAACTTCCCTGATGCGACACAGGCTTGGTTTATTCCAAAATACCTGGTTGAAGGCGATGATGCGCCTGCAAAAGGTCTGAAGTCTGTATCTGACCTGCCAAAGTACAAAGACGTGTTTTCTGATCCGGAAGAGCCAGAAAAAGGTCGCTTCTACAACTGTATCGCTGGTTGGGGCTGTGAGGTCATCAACTCCAAGAAGCTCAATGCTTATGGCTTGCTTGATAGCTTTGTGAACTTCCGTCCTGGTACAGGTGCTGCACTGTCTGCTGCGATTGAATCTAACATTCGTCGTAAAAAACCAATCGTGTTCTATTACTGGGGTCCAACCTGGGTCATGGGTAAGGTCGCTGATGATCTGATTCAGCTGGAAGAGCCTGCCTACAGCAAAGAAGCCTGGGACAAGTTGTCTGCAGAGACAGATCCATCCAAAGTGACCGAGGCAGTTGCATACCCTCTGTCTGCGACGCACGTCTTCGTGAACACAGAGTTCCATACTTCTGCGCCTAAACTGGTTGAGTTCCTGACAGCTTATGAAACCACCAGTAATGACGTTTCCAAAGCTCTTGCTTACATGCAGGACACTGGCGGAACCACAGATGATGCTGCTGTTGAATTCCTGAAAAACAACGAAGAACTCTGGACCGGTTGGGTTCCAGCTGATGTCGCTGAGCGTGTGAAATCTGCTCTGTAATATCAAAGACAGCTGACTGTTTTTGAAAATTAGCGAATGAAAAGCGATCACGGAACTTGTTTCCGTGATCCTTGCTAAGAAGAATAAGAGGATCACATGGCTTTCGACGTGTTTCCCAACTTTGGGAAACCTATCCGGACTTCCACAAACGATCTGGTTGATTTTCTCGTCGTGAATTACGGCGATGGATTTGAGGCCTTTTCCAACTCCATCCTATTTTTGCTGGTGCGGTTAGAGCGACTTCTCCGTGGCGCAGATCCTATCGTGATCTTGATCTGCATCGGCCTGATTACCTTTGCTGCGAGCCGCCGTTGGGGGCTTAGCCTGGTGATGGTAGGTGCAATGTGGTTCATCGGTACATTGGGGCTTTGGGAAAAGTCTATGCAAACAGTGGCGATCTTGCTTGTCGCTGTGCTGATTTCCGTTGTGATTGGCGTGCCGCTTGGCGTTATCTCTGCTCGTTCAAACCGCTTCAGAGCTTTGCTCAATCCGGTCTTGGACTTGATGCAGACCATTCCAAGTTTCGTTTATCTTATTCCTGCGGCCATGCTGTTTGGTCTGGGTAAGGTGCCAGCTATTCTGGCTACTGTGATTTATGCTGCACCACCGCTCATTCGTCTGACGGATCTTGGCATCCGTTATGTGGATGAAGAGGTTGTTGAGGCCAGCCGGGCCTTTGGTGCAACGCGCTGGCAGATCCTTAAGGGCGTTCAAATCCCACTTGCGCTCCCTTCCATCATGCAGGGTATTAACCAGACTATGATGATGGCGTTGGCTATGGTGGTGATTGCGTCCATGATTGGTGCTCGCGGCGTGGGTGAAACCGTTCTGCTTGGGTTGCAGCGTAATGATGCAGGACAAGGTTTGCTCGGCGGCTTAGCGATTGTTGTTCTTGCCGTTGTGTTTGACCGTATCACACAATCAGCCGGACAACGGATGCAGGCGCATCGCAAGGTAACAGGGTGAGGCGCTAACACATGGCATTGATCGAAGTACAAAACATTACCAAGATTTTTGGCAAGGCGCCTGAGAAGGAGCTTGCCAAGGTCAAAAATGGTATGGGCAAAGATCAGCTGCTTGCTGAAACTGACCATACTCTTGGCCTGCATGATGTCTCTCTTAGCATCGAGAAGGGTGAGATCTTTGTGATCATGGGCCTTTCCGGTTCTGGTAAGTCTACGCTTATTCGTCACTTCAACCGATTGATTGACCCAACAGACGGGCACATTCTGGTTGATGGCGAGGATGTTATGGCTCTTTCTGATAAAGAGCTTGAAGACTTCCGCCGTCATCGTATGTCGATGGTGTTTCAACGCTTTGGCCTGATGCCGCACCGGACAGTGCTGCAGAATGTTGCTTACGGTCTTGAAGTGCAGGGCATTACAAAAGCAGACCGTGAAACCACAGCGCGTGAGTGGATTGAAACGGTTGGACTTGGTGGTTTTGAACATCAGTACCCAAGCCAGCTTTCCGGTGGCATGCAGCAGCGTGTTGGTCTTGCCCGTGCGCTTGCAACGGATGCTGACATTTTGCTGATGGATGAGGCGTTTTCTGCACTTGATCCGTTGATCCGCTCTCAGATGCAGGATCAATTGGTTGAACTGCAAGAAAAGCTGCATAAGACCATCGTGTTCATCACGCATGATCTGGATGAAGCTTTGCGTATTGGTGACAAGATTGCGATCCTTAAGGATGGTGTTCTGTCACAAGTCGGTACGCCGCCAGAAATTCTGCTTGAACCAGCTGATGATTATGTGCGGGCGTTTGTACGTGATGTGAACCGTGCTCGCGTGCTGACCGTTGATACTGTTATGCAACCACCTGCTGTGCGTATTACCCATGACAACATGGAAAAAGCGCTGGCTGATATGCGTCGACATGACGAAGATTTCGGTTATGTGGTTGAGGACAAAGAGTTCCGCGGCATCGTCACGCAAGAGGGTCTTGCTGAGGAAGTTGCTAAACCAGGTGATAGTCCATCCCTTTATGCTTTTGCTGATGATAGCAATGCAGTGGAGCTGGAAAGCACTCTGGAAGAAGCACTTCCAACAACATTGGAAGCAGAGTATCCGGTTCCAGTTGTTTGCGAGGATGGACATCTCATGGGCGTGTTGAGCCCAGAAGAGATGGGTAGCGTGCTGACACCTCCAGAAGAGCAAACCGATGCTGAGACTGAAGGTGCTGAAGAGAAGAATGAGACGGCTGAAACAGCCAAGCCTCATGCTTTGAAAGAAGCTTCCTAACGTTTTTACCAAGAAGTTTGAAAGGCCGGCTTTGTCCGGCCTTTTTTAATTCACTTATGCGTGTGCTTTGAGTTTGAGCTTGGTTTGCCTCATTTAGTCGGTAGTGTGTCCGAAAGATTCGAAATTTGCCGAAAAGTGATTTTGTATGAAGACGTTTCGTGGTGGGAGTATTGCTCTGGTTCTTGCTGTTGGACTGATGCTCACTGGTTGTGTCAGCCCTGATGAAACGCCAAGCTACTATCAGAACTTAGAGAGCCACTCTGCGCAGATTGATGCGAGTGTTGTGGCCTCAATGATCTCCAGCTATCGTTCTCAATCAGATTTACCGCCGGTTACGGTTGATCCAGCTTTGATGCGCGTTGCTCAGGCACAGGCAGATGGAATGGCCCGTGCAGAGGATGTTAACGCTGCGCGCAAGGGCGATCTTAAGCTCGCCGTCTTGATGAAGGGGGCCGGGCAAGGTGATGCTCATGCGGTGGGCAATCTCAGCGCTGGTTATCGCCGATGGGCCGAAGCCTTTTCTGGCTGGCGTGACTCGCCAAAACATAATGCAGTGATGCTGGATGCAAATGGAACGCGTATTGGTATTGCAACGGCTTATGCGCCTCGGTCAAAATACAAGGTTTTCTGGAGCCTTGTTGTAGCTGGACCGCGTTAACCCACTTTCCTTTGGAGGCTAAAAGAGCGACCAAAGGCCAGTATCTCGTTGTGCGCTGCAGCGATAAACTCTCTTCACTAATGAATTTGGGTTTAGGGGATTTCTGGTGTGCTGCCACCACTGACTTCATACGAGGAATTGCGAGCTGAGTTTCGCTGGACTATTCCTGCGCGCTATAACATTGCGCATGATGCTTGTGATCGTTGGGCGGATATTGAGCCTAAGCGCACAGCTTTGCTGCATGTGCTGTCTTCCGGCGGTGTTGAAGCGTGGAGCTATGGTCAGCTCAAAGGAAATTCCTGCCAGCTTGCAAACTCGCTGCAGTCTTTGGGTGTAGCCCCGCGCGACCGTGTAGCTTTGTTACTGCCTCAAGCACCTGAAACTGCTATCTCTCATCTTGCGATTTATCGGCTAGGAGCTATCGCAGTTCCATTGGCTGCTTTGTTTGGTCCAGATGCGCTACGGTACCGGTTGGAAAACGCTGGCGCGAAAGTGGTGATTACCAATCAAGCTGGACTTGAGAAACTTTCTGCACTTCGTGAGCAACTCCCGCTTCTTGAGCATGTTATCTGCGTCGATGGTGCAGAAAATGGAGCTCTTGGCTTCTGGAACTTGCTTGAGCAAGGCTCTGACAGCTTTGAGAGCTATGCGACAGGCCCTGATGATCCAGCTTTGATGATTTATACCTCAGGCACAACAGGGCAGCCCAAAGGAGCGCTGCTGGCGCACCGTGTGTTGCTTGGGCATTTGCCGGGCATTCAAATGGCACATGAGATGTTGCCTCAGGCTGGGGATGTGTTCTGGACTCCAGCTGACTGGGCCTGGGCGGGTGGCTTGCTGAATGCACTGCTGCCTTCGCTGAAGTTTGGGGTGCCTGTGGTGACTGCCCGGATCGATAAGTTTGATCCGGAAGGTGCATTTGACTTGATGGCTCGGCATGGTGTTCGCAACGCGTTCATTCCGCCCACCGCACTCAAGATGATGCGCAGTGTTGATCATCGTAAGTATTCTGAAAAACTTCGGCTGCGCTCTGTTTGCTCAGCGGGAGAGGCATTGGGGCGTGAAGCATTCGCCTGGTGCCACGAAGCGCTCGGTGTTGCGCCAAACGAGATGTATGGACAGACGGAATGTAATCTCGTGCTCGGGTCAGGAGCAGGGATGGGAGTTTCCCGTGCCGGGGCAATTGGCAAAGCTGTACCTGGGCATGACGTTGCTGTTATCCGACCAGATGGATCTGTTTGCGAACCAGAAGAGCAAGGCGAGATTGCAGTTCGTCGTGGAACGCCTGTCATGTTCCTGGGGTATTGGCGGAAGCCTGAGGCAGATCAGAGCAAATTCCTTGGTGATTGGATGCTGACAGGTGACCAAGGTGTTGTTGATATGGATGGATATGTCCACTTCGTCGGCCGTAATGATGATGTCATTACCTCAGCTGGCTATCGCATTGGGCCAACTGAGATTGAGGATTGTTTGATCAAGCATGAGGCGGTTGGATTGGCTGCTGTGGTCGGCAAACCTGATCCGGTGCGGACGGAGATCGTAAAGGCTTATGTTGTGCTGAAAGATGGCTTCGAACCAAGTGAGGGCTTGGTTGATGATATTCGCCAATATGTGCGCGTGAGTCTTTCTGCTCATGAATATCCGCGGGAAATCGAGTTTGTCTCTGAAATGCCTTTGACGACCAGCGGAAAGGTTATTCGCCGGATTTTACGGAATAGAGCGCAGGAAGAAGCTGAGTTGGTTGAAGGGTAGGTAGCTATTTTCGACCAAGCAATTTCTTAATTTTGCTCTTTAACGCCAACTTTGCGCGAGCACCTGCTTGTGCCTCCCAAATTGCAAAGCGTGCTATTGGGCCTTTGCCAATTAAAAACGTGGCATATGGGAACCTTGAGGTCCAGGCCTTGTTTGCCATCTGATTGTCTGGTGTCGAGAGGGAATCGGCACCTGAGAACTCAGGGTCTTCGAGGAGTTTTTGGGTGCTGAAATAGATGAGAAGCTGACCGGGGGAGAATTTTGCGAGACTCTCGTCGAAGGTTGTTTTCCAGCCAAATATGCGGCCTTGCTCGCGGAGCAGGATGTTGGCCGCAATCAACTTATCGTCGAGCCGTAACTGGCCAATACGAATGTTATCTGCTTCGCCTGACTTTGATACCAGCTCACGCGTGAAAGCGGCATCAGGTGCTCTGGAAAGGAGTGCCGTGCCTTGTTTGCCTTTCCAGCCAGCTGCCTCGAGTTTCAGAAAATCTTCAAGGCCTGCCTGAATGTCTTCTGAGGTTTGCAGCATAGTAAAAGAAAGCGATCCTTCTTTTTCCAGCCGGCGCTGGTTTTTAAAGGCACCTTTCCATGAGGACCGTTTTTTGAGGGCGTCAAAGTCGGCGCGACCTTCTCTGCCAGATAGCTGGAAGGCGCGATCTTCTTTTGAGGAAACCTGATACTTCCATCCGTGTGCTGAAAGTACGCTCTCTAGACACTTATAGACGGGGCCGCCGGCTCCATGGAAAGGGAGGATTAGTGTTTTAGTCCAGCTTAAGTTGCAGGCAGTTTCCAGCAGTTTGTTGAGTGCCGCTGGCGTCGCTTCCTCAGAAATCAGCAGGGTGCCGAGTGGCCCATAATCACCAGCTAATGTGCTTGGTAGTTTGAAGAGGAGGCCACGCCTTACCATTACGACGGGCAGTGCCGCGTGCGCTTTTGTGCCGGAAGGATCGAGTGCCAATAACAGCTTGATTGAGCCGTTTGCCTTGTGTGCGTTGAATGCACTGACGAAACTGCTGGAGAAGAACGGGTTGGGCTCCAGTGCCTGTTGAGACAGTTGTCGCCACAGGTGGTCCGCTGTTTTGTCTTTGCCGGGTGTCAGCAGTTTAATCGTGGTGCTATCCTGCTTCATTGACTGGAGTTTCCCGCCTCTTCAATAGCAATATGAATGTGTGCAGGCCAAGGCGTTTGTAGGCGCTGCGGTAAAGAATGCATGCTTCAAAAAAGATGACGGATGTCGTCGCCAAAGCGGCTCCATACAGGCCGAATACTGGAATAAGTGCCGTGTTGAGAATGAGGTTTACGACAAAGACACTGGCATAGATCTTGGCGCAGGTGTTTTGGTGCCCTGAGAGGGTCAGTAATGCGTCAACCGGACCAACGGATGCACGGGCTAATACACCAATGACAAGGATGTAGAGGATTGGTGTGCCTTGTGCAAAGTCCTCTCCAAACAGGGAGAGGAGGAATGGTCCGACTGCCATGACAAAGCCGGCCATTAGTAGTGTCGGCCAGAAGGTCATTTTAGCAGCGCTTGCCACGAAATCCTTGAGGCCATCTCGGTCACCGGAATGGTAGAGGCGGGCCATGCGTGGTGCGCTTGCTGCGCGTACCGCGTAATAAACAAAATGCATCAGCGCAAGGGTGCGTGATGCTGCGAAATAAATGCCGACTTGATCTGGTGGGAGCCAGAGGCCGATTAAGATGACATCAGAGCTGGTAATGAGCTGGAAGAAACCATCAACTGCTAGCATGGGAACCGATACAAGCAGCCATGACTTTATCTGAAGTCTACGTGGAGCAGGGTGCTGGACTTTGCGCAGCGAGACTTCCATCATGATCGTCTGAAAGAAGGTGATGGTCCAGACGGCTGCGATGGTGACGATGCAAGCTGTAACGGCTGTTGGCGGATAACCCAGCATCAGCGCAATCAACATGAATGCAAGCACTAGAAGAGGGCGGCCAATAAAATCTGGCAGCATTGCTTTGAGTTGCCAGTCTTGCGCACGGGCAATGCCTTCCAGCATACCGGTGTAGGTGTGCATGGGTAGGCAGATTGCGATGAGATAAAGCGGCAGGATGTATGCGTTGCCAATGAAATCAGAGAAGGTCCAAGCAATGGCTACGCCGACTACTGCAATGGTTGTTGAGCTGAGCAATACAAGGAAACGGGCACTGAAGAGCAAGCCATTGAGAAGCTCGTGTTGCTTCTTCTCCAGATATTCTGGAATGAAACGCAGAAGGGAAACAGAAAACCCAAGTCCTGAAAATACGCTCAGTATGATGATGACCGTCCAGACAACAATGAAGATGCCGTATTCAGAGGCGCCCATCCAACGAGCCAGAAAGACCTGCATGATGTAGGCGAGTGCTGCGCTCCCGATGCGTAAGGCAAAAACGATCAATGCTGAGCGTCGCGCTCCTCCAGCCTCGCCTTTGCTGAAGAGAGTGCCTAGTATTTTTCCAAGAAGCGGCAGCAGTTTTGCATGGGTGCTGCGAGGTAAAAGCACTGCTGACCATTTGAGGAGGAGTTCTTGCACGCGATACGCCTTAATTATTTCTGGTCAATTATTACTAGTATGAAAATTAATATTTTCGGAATGCTGTTCTGTGGTGTTGTCGTGTTGATTGGTCCTTGAGTTAAAACAGAGGCTTAGCTGGACCTTGAAGGCTCAGAAGCTTTTGTTCTGATACTCTCGCAGTTTTTGATGCTTGACTTCTGTGCGATTTGACGGAATCAATATGAGAACATATAGAGAACAAAATGAAATTTACCGAGAGTGATATGAACGCGAAAATATCGCAAATTGCAGAGCTGCGCCACCGCCTCGCGGTGTTAGAGGGACGCCTCCCTTCTGCCGTGCAGCTTGCGCCGGTCCCTGCATCCGCCCAAACTGAGCAGGGACCGGCTCCTCTTGGTGAGGTGCTGACTGTATTAGTCTGTAAAATGGCTAAGACAATCACGCTGGAAGGATGCTCTAGTGGCCTATGATGAGGAACTTAGTGATCGGCTTCGTGAGGAGTTAGAAGGCATTATGGGGATTTCGGAGAAGCGGATGATGGGTGGGTTGTGCTTTTTTCTGGATGGAAACATGCTGGCCGGGGCGCATCGTATTAAGAGTGAAGAGGCTCGCTTTATGTTTCGTGTTGG
>NZ_LCWX01000164.1:50879-101085 GCF_001431305.1 Pseudovibrio sp. POLY-S9 | reverse complement strand
AAAAGATAATGAAGCTGAAGCGCTCGGCCGAGAGGGGGCTGAGGTTGTTGAGCTTGGTGGTCGCCGAATGGGAGGATTGGTGTTTGTGGCTGCTGAGGTGTGTGATCAGGCGGCGCTTAGAGAATGGATTTCGCTCAGTATGAGTTTTGTCGCTGGACTGCCAGCCAAACAGTTGAAAGGAAAAGGTTGACGCAGGTTGATCATAATCTGATCGCCTTCAATGTCAGCGCCTTCATATGAGCGTCACAGCTTTGTCGGTTGCTGTTCTTATAGACGCTGGTCTTCGCAAATTTGGGCATCACCTTTTAGTACTTTTTTGATTTCGTTGAAGGCTCGTTTCATGGTTGTGCCCTTGATCCAGCCAACGACCAACAACCGTAACCCAGGGTTCTTAGGGTGCTTTCCTGCGATGACTTTAACAGCCCAATATCGCCGTCCTGCAAAGCCAGGTTCAACGAGTTTGTAGGCGCGGAACTGTAAGTACTGGATTTCTGATAGGTTTTTTTTAGAAAAACTTTGTAATAGTGTTGTGCAATCTTGATTGGGCTTGCTAATTAGGACTAAAGATCCATCGTTTAAGTGTAGCTCCTTAGTAGATTCATAAATTTCACATCCGGATCCTACAGTATTAGGCGTGTTTTGTATTAGTGATCTCCACTTCATAAACTCCATTCTGTTTGCGTGAACTACGTTCATTTAGAAATTTCCTGATCGATACTCATATTTGTGTGACATACACATATGTACCGATAGTTTGAAATAGTTTTTTTTCTAATTTTAATAAGTTTGGATGTAACGAGGCTTGTCTGAACCTTGTCGGCGTTCCGCTAACCCGTTACGCAAAGGCGCCTTTTCCCTGCGGAATGTGGTTGTTAATGAAGCAACCTAAAGGTGTGGGAAACTCGTGCTGACATACCAAAAATATATGGAAACGATGTTTTCTAGTGTTGGCATCTTATGCTGCTAGCTGATGCAAAATATCTTGGTAAGCCTCAGTTTAGGTTCAGTCATTGGTATGATGAGCTGAAAAGGGCTTGTATGTAGTCGGTAAATGATAAGTCTGAGATCTCTGCTTTTAGACTTTCACGGAGAAGTTTGCTGACCTGGGTGAGGATCGGAACTTGCTTGTAGGGGGAGGTAAAGCCTTATTTGCATTGTGATATGGTCGTTACTGATGGAAGGCGCAGAGAAGTTGACTGTTGCTCTCGCAGCAAGACTGTTTTTACGCTCAGTCGATTTTGGATCAGGCTGTGAGGTTTAGAGGCGGCTGCCTTCTTCCATCGGTTCAACATAATACCAGCGGCCCTTGCGCTTTTTGAAGAGGCTCAGTTCTCTCTGTTCTCCGACTTGGCCATGGGCAAGGTATTTGGCGCAGAAGAGGACGCTACCTTTTGCATCATCTAGTTGCCCCTTATCGGCGCCCAGAATCTCAAGCCCTATCCATTGAGTTTGGGCAGCATATTGTGCGACCTCAATTGAACTGAAGGTTTTTTGGTAGCGGGGCCACAATGTGTCTTTCAGGTAATCAATGTTTTTTGTGGCATAAGCGCTGTAACGTGAGCGCATGAGCTGCTCTGCTGTTTCGGGCAGGGCCTTGCCTTCCAGAAAAGGCTGGCAGCAGATTTCAAAGTCTTTTCCTGATTTGCAAGGGCAAGGTGTTGTCATCGAATACCATCCTTTAGAGCTTGGAGGGCAGCTAAACGACAATTTTGAAGCCAGGTCAAGAAGGGCAAACAAGCTCCTCCGAGAGTGATTAAAGTTCGCCTTACTGGTTCAACGCTCCAACAGCGTCTTTTGCATAAGCTTGCAACAACAAGCCCTGTGTACGGTAGGATGGTAATGCAAAGAGGACGCATTCTGATTGTTGGGGCAGGGCCCAGTGGGTTGACTGCTGCAATTGAGCTGAAGCGGCGCGGCTTTACGCCTCGTATCATTGATAAGAATTCGCGCCCTCACGCTCAATCTCGTGCCCTTGCCATTAATCCCCGCACCCTCCAAATCCTGCAGCCATCTGGTGTGGCAGACAAACTGCTGCAAAAGGGATGGCGGATGAACCATGTCCACTTTCGTGGGCCAAGTGATGAGCTTTTAGAGGTTGATCTATCAGATTTAGATGGGCCTTTTAATTTTATGCTGGCCCTGCCGCAATATGAGACTGAAACTGTTCTTGAACGACATCTGACAGAGCTGGGAATACCGGTCGAGCGGGAGTGTGAACTCGTCAAGCTGGAGCAGGAGGATGAGGTCGTCACTGCAGTTATACAAACCAGTAGCGGTGACGAAGAGGTACTTCACCCACCCATGGTGATTGGGGCAGATGGTGCACACTCAATTGTTCGTTCGCAAATGGGGTTCACCTTTTCAGGCAGTTCGTATCCGCAAGATTGGGGGCTGGCAGATGTGGAGTTGGAACCGACGCTGACGATGGATGGGCCGACGATGTTTGACAGGTCACCAAATATCTTCGGGGTCATTCCCTTTTCTGCGACACGGGCGCGCATTGTTGCCGATCACTCTGATCCACTTGAGACTATGCCGCCGATTTTGAAAGTCATCAAAGTCAATTGGAAGTCGTCTTTCCGGATCTCCCACCGATTGGCCAATCTCTATCAGAAAGGGCGGGTCTTTCTGGTGGGAGATGCTGCGCATGTGCATTCTCCCTTTGGAGGCAGGGGGATGAACTTAGGGATTGAGGATGCTGCGTGGCTGGCGTGGCAAGTCTCTACCGGGCATACGCATCAATATATGTTGGATCGACGACCTGTTGCCGCGGAGGTTTTGAAGACGGTCGATACTGGCACACGGTTTTTAGCGTCAAACAACACAGCGATCCGTCTGTTCAGGCAAAAGTTTCTACCGGTGTTGGGACGCACAGATTATTTCCAGACCCGGTTCATGAACATTATGTCTGCTGAGAACACACCATTTCCTCCTTGGCTTGAAGAGGAATAATTTGCTTAAGGCTTTGAAAGGGATGGAGAAGTGCAGATAACAAAAAACCGCCTTGCGGCGGTTGTTTTGTTTTTTTGGAGCGGGCGAGGCGATTCGAACGCCCGACCCTAACCTTGGCAAGGTTATGCTCTACCCCTGAGCTACGCCCGCATATCCAAAAAAATTCCAACTTCGCGAAAACTCAGTTTCTTAGAGAAACTGGAGCGGGCGATGAGATTCGAACTCACGACCCTAACCTTGGCAAGGTTATGCTCTACCCCTGAGCTACGCCCGCATCTGTTTCGCTAGAGCCGTTTGTTGCGGCCCCGTCGGTGAGGTGGGAGCTATATGACAAAAGCTTGGGGTGAATGCAACAAGGAATTTGAAATTCATTGTGGGGTTTCTCAGAGCTTGTGGATGTGGAGGTCGTGAAATGCCTCATAAAAAATATTATATAACAATAAGATAGATAGTTTTATAGAGTTGTTTGATCGTTGTGGAAATAATTGCACTCGAGTAAAATAACCTATGTGATTTTGTCCGAGGTCGTGGATGGGCTGCGTGAAAAAGAAACAGGTTCCCTCATATATCTCAATAAGATCAGGAATTTTTTTAGTCACATTCAGAATGAGCATTAGCGAGCGTGGCTAAGAACAACATTCAGACGTCGTTAGGATCACAATTTGTAATTGGGGGCAGTATGTCGCAGCCGTGTATTAGTATATTCTAAGAGAACGTTTTGAGGGTGAAGTACATGCCCTTGAGAAACGTAAGTTGCACGCGGTCAAAGCTCTCAATTTTTTGTCTATATTAGAGTTATTCTAAGTGTATGGAGGGACGCTTCGTGTATGTCTTGTGATTATAATTCTCGATATTTGTAGTATTAGTAAGTATTGGTGGAATTCGTATTTCAAGTATTTTTTGTATATCTCAATATATTCGATGATGGTTTTGCGTTTTAAGCTGATGAAAATTTTGATGTTACCATAGTAAATGTCAAGCGGTTGCATCAATGTGCTTTTGTTTGTAGTGATTCTAAACTCCATTATCTCGTGATGATGGAGGATTTCATGCGAGCAATAATTAAGACATTGATTGGCGCATCTGTTTTCAGCATGGCTGTTCAGGGAGGAGCTTTTGCTCAATCTGAGTTGCTGGAAGAGGCGCGTTCTTACTTCAAGCCGATCCCGCACGCTGTACCCAGTGTTAAAGACAACACGATTACCCGCGAAAAAATTGATCTTGGGCGACAGCTCTTCTTTGATCCGCGACTGTCGCTTTCGGGATTGCTGTCGTGCAACAGTTGTCACAATCTCGGCATGGGTGGGGATGATAATCTGGAAACATCCATCGGCCATGGATGGCAAAAGGGGCCTCGTAACGCACCCACCGTGTTGAATGCTGTGTTCAACCTTGCCCAGTTTTGGGATGGTCGTGCAGAAGACCTGAAAGAGCAAGCCAAAGGCCCGGTGCAAGCTGGTGTTGAAATGGCCAGCACGCCAGAGCGGGTTGAAGCTGTTCTGAACAGTATGCCGGGATACACTGAGCAGTTTTCAAGAGCATTCCCAGGTGAGGAGTTACCAGCGAACTTCGACAATATGGCGAAGGCAATTGAAGCGTATGAGGCAACTTTGATTACGCCTGCTTCCAAGTTTGATCTGTTCCTTGAGGGCAATGAAAATGCTCTCAATGCGCAGGAAAAGCTGGGACTACAGGTGTTTATGGATACCGGGTGTGCCGCTTGTCATGGCGGTGTGAATATTGGTGGTGAGGGGTACTATCCATTCGGCGTGGTTGAAAAGCCGGGTGCAGATATTCTTCCAGTCAATGACAAAGGCCGGTTTGCTGTTACTCAAACTGCCGAGGAAGAATACGTTTTCCGTGCTTCACCGCTCCGCAATATCGATCTGACTGCTCCTTACTTCCATTCCGGCAAGGTTTGGGATTTGAAGCAGGCGGTTTCTATTATGGCCAGCTCTCAGCTTGGTGCTGAGCTGAGTGAAGAAGATATTGATGCAATTACTGTTTTCCTGAAGACCCTTACCGGAGAACAGCCAAGCGTTGAGTACCCAATTCTGCCAGTTCGGACCAACACCACACCACTCCCTGATCCGTCAGTCATGACGGCTCACTAAGCAAACTATTCGCCCTCGGTTTACTAGAGGCAGGCGGTTCTTATGGACCGCTTGCCTTTTTCTATAGGTGGCTTAAAACGGTGCAGCATTTATGTGGCAAACACTTGGTTTGCCTCAGAGACTTGGGAGAGGTCGTTCTACATGCCAGCAAGCCGTTCGCAACTGATATCTTTCTTGGAAGACTTGAACATTCCGGTTTCTACAATTGATCATGAGCCGGTTTTTACGGTTGCTGAATCTGCTGATCTGCATGAGCGTATTCCAGGTGGGCACACCAAGAATCTCTTCCTTAAAGACAAAAAGGGTAATCTCTTTTTGGTCGTGGCCCTTCATGATGCTACGATAGATCTCAAGAAGATTTCGAGCATCATTGGTGCATCTGGTCGTGTTTCCTTCGGCAAAGCTGATCTGCTTGAAGAGGTGCTGGGTGTTACTCCAGGATCCGTCACGCCGTTCTCTCTGATCAATGATCGGGAAGCACAACGCGTGTCCGTGGTGTTTGATGCAGATATGATGGAGCAGGAGGTTCTGAACTTCCATCCGTTGCTAAATAATGCTTCAACGGCGATTTCAGCGGAAGGTCTGATGGTGTTTGCCAAGGCATGTGGGCATGATGCCAATGTGCTTGCGGTTTCCGCAGAGGCGCAGAAAGTCACTGAAGATCTATAAAAACTGGGTGATCGCCAATTGTAATTGGTCTCATCTAAGACCATTTTAGGCAGCAGTTAGAGATTTTGATATGAGGAGCGCTGATATGAGCAGCTCCCGGTTCAGTAAAGGGTCAAAATAATGAGTGGATCCGGTTATTCCGTAGGTGGCAGCTTTGGTGGCTCCCTTGGCGGTGGATATGGCGGCGGTTACCAGACCAACACACAGGCTGGCGCGGCATCTCCATCCGCAGCTCCGGCAGCCAATGCTGCTGACTTGATTTTTGATACGACCACTCAAACCTTTGTGCAGGACGTAATCGAGGGCTCCCGTAATCAGGTGGTCCTCGTTGATTTCTGGGCGCCTTGGTGTGGTCCTTGTAAGCAGCTTACGCCGACGCTTGAGAAAGTCGTCAAGGAGGCGAATGGTGCTCTCAAGCTGGTGAAAATGAACATCGAAGATTATCCGGAAGTTGCCGGTCAGATGGGTGTTCAGTCGATCCCGGCAGTGTTTGCATTTAAAGGTGGCCAGCCTGTTGACGGGTTTATGGGTGCGCAGACCGAAGGTGAAATCAAAAAGTTTCTCGATCGTATTGGCGTAAACATTGGTCCAAGTGATCTGGAAGTGATGCTTGAGAAGGCTGATGAGCTTCGTGATGCTGAAGGGTATCCAGAAGCTGCACAGCTTTATGGTAGCGCGCTTTCTATCGACGCTGGCAACGTGCAGGCGTTGTGTGGGCTTGCTATGTGCTATCTGGCGCTTGGTGAGAAAGACCATGCACAACAGATGCTCGAAATGATTCCGGAAGATGAGCAGAACTCCCAGCATTTTGCAGCAGCGAAGGCTGCGCTTGAACTCGCTGAGCAATCTGAAGGGCTTGATGACCTTGCAGAGTTGCGTGAGCGTGTAGAAGCCAATGCAGATGATCATCAGGCTCGTTTTGACCTTGCGCTCGCTTTGGGCGGCAAAGGGGATAAAACTGGTGCTGTTGATGAGCTGATTGAGATTATTCGCCGTGACCGTGAGTGGAATGAAGATGGCGCGCGCAAGCAGTTGCTGCAGTTTTTTGAAGCCTGGGGCTTTAAAGATGCAGGTTCTGCTTATGGTCGCCGTAAACTCTCCTCAATTTTATTCTCGTAATCTAGGCCTAATGATAAGAGCGGAGAGCACTTAAGTGGCCTCGATGACTGTTGGAAATGCGACCTACGCAGGTCTGGATGATCTGCCGCAGGTTGTGCCGTTGTTTGTTTTGCCGGGAGCTATCTTGCTTCCGCGCTCCCACATGCCTCTCAATGTTTTTGAGCCGCGCTATACGTCGATGATCGACAGTGCTTTGCGTACTGATCGCATGATTGGGGTAATTCAGCCGCAGTTTGAAACCAGTGATGAAGAATTGGCCGGTAGACCAAAACTTTGCACTGTTGGCTGTATGGGGCGCATTACAGGGTTTCAGGAAAGTGGCGATGGCCGCTATCTGATTACGTTGTCTGGCGTTTCTCGCTTTGTGCTTCGTGGTGAGCTGGAAGAGCGTGCCCCGTTCCGTCGTGGTCACGTTGATGCGACCCGCTTTGCTGGTGATTTGACGACCGGTATCGGAGAAGATGATGTCGATCGAGATCTGCTGCTTTCAACGCTCAAAGAATACTTGAGTGTGAATGACCTTGAAGCGGACTGGGATAGCGTCAATTCTGCCTCGACCGAGGTATTGGTCAATGCATTGTGCATGATGAGTCCTTATGGACCGAAAGAGAAGCAGGCTCTGTTGGAAACAGAGAATCTGAAAGTGCGCGCGGATACGCTCATTGCGCTGGCTGAAGTTGAGCTGGCACGTGGCAATGGTGGTACTGGCAGCACGCTTCAGTGATGCAGGTAAAGACAAAAATGAATGAGGGCTCTATGAGCGAATTTGAAGCGCCACAGCTGGACCGTCGGCTTTTGGAGCTGTTGGTTTGTCCTGTGACGAAGACAACGCTTGAGTACAATCCTGAGAATCAGGAGCTGGTCTCCCGCGCTGCAAAGCTGGCCTACCCAATTCGGAATGGAATTCCGATTATGTTGGAAGAAGAAGCGCGCAAGCTTGAAGACTAAAACGTATCCATGAGAACTGATGTGGGTTCTCTGATCGCGGTTACGTGCAGAACTTATCTTTGAAGGCTAGGAGAGATGATCTTCTAGCCTTTTTTGCAGCTCTTGTGGTTCGCCGTAAACGCGTAGTGTTTTTATGCGGGCGGTGGAACCTGCAATCACTTCTGCCGATGATTTGGGAACAGAGAGTGCTTTCGCAAAAAGGGCCGCAACGGCTTTGTTTGCAGCGTCTTTTTCTGGCACTGCGCGAACGCGCGCCATCACGAGCGATCTGCCATCGGACTGCTCGCCTATCTTTTCAATTTGATCTTTGGAGGATCTGGGGGTGAGGCGGACGGTAATGAGAATTCCGTCAGCCTGCAGTTTCCAAGGGCGTTCTTGTTCAGCCACTACTTAAAATACGTAGGGATAAACGTAGAGGCCGATGATGCGCTCAATAAGGAAAATGCCGAGCAGCAGCACAATCGGAGAAAGATCCAATCCACCCATTGCCGGAAGGAACCGGCGGATAGGGCGCAGGAGCGGTTCGGTTAGATTGTAAAGTGTCTGCCCGATCATCGCGATGAACTGATTGTTTGAGTTCACCACGTTGAACGCATAGAGCCAGGAGAAGATCACATTCGCAATAATGACCCACGTGTAAAGATTTAGGATGATGAAAACGACATCAAGAATAGCGCGCATGGACTGGTTAAACTCCAAGTTTGCGAAGATGAACTAGCTGAATTGCTTCCCTGAAGACAGAGCTTGGGAAACAGAGTTGCTCCTCATGTAACTTTGAACTGAGGCACCTGCAAGGTCCAGCATGCCTCATTTTTCTATATTTTGAGCTAATTTCAAGAAGCGGTACCTGAAAAAGTACCAATTAGCAGGGGGCGTTTGCCCTGAAACTGATAGGGCAAACGATTTTTGTTCTTATCTCGCATGCTTTAGCCAAAATGGAAGGCTGGCTTAAAGCTCTCTGGCAAGTGGATCGTCTGGTCTTGTTCAGGGAACATTTCCTGCATGAGGCAGGCGGCTATGCGGTGAGAAATGGCATAGGAAATTTTGAAGCCACCAGTTGCCACCCATGTTTTGTCTTTGCCTGGAATGAGGCCGACCAAAGGGTCCCGTTTTTTACATTTTGGACGGATACCTGCCCAACGGGTGAGGATCGGCGCGTCTTTCAATGAAGGGCAAAAGCCGACTGCCTTGGAGAGCATGGTCTGAATGTCTGCCTCTACTGGTTCTTTACTGGTCCACTCCTGCTCGGAGGTGGAGCCGATAGCAACAGTGCCATTGGCATGTGAGACAACATAAATTCCGTTGTCATAGATAACCGGGAGAGGTTTGTCGGCCTTATATTCGAGCAAAAGGGATTGACCTTTCACACCCATGCCGATGGGTTTACCTGCGATCTTACTGAGTGGTTCGAAACCTTCATAACCTGCTGACAATACCACGCGATCAGCACTCAGGCTTTCACCATTGCCCAGTGAAACGGTGCCTGTAGTCTCATCAAAGCCGAGATACTCGGTGTGTTCCATGATGTCGATGCGTGTTTCCAGCAGGGTTTTGAGACCTGCAGAGACAAGACGCGGATTGGCCCGTGCTGCCAAGGTGTCCCAAATGATGCCAAGTGGAGCGGCTTCTGGTGTGAGCCAGTCATTGAACGGTGTTTCTTTCACCACATTGAAGGTGAAGCCAGTTTCATCGCTTCTCCAGCGCTGCTTGCTTTCTTCAACGCGGGAGAGGGCATGTTCGAGCTTGGGTTCTGTGTAAAGCGGGATCAGGCGACCTGCACGGCTGTAGCCGACAGAAAGGCCAGTGGCTTCTTCCAGCTCCTCCACGATATCGGAGAGTTCGATCAGTGCGTCCAGCTGGAACTGCTTCTTGTCGTTCCATTTACTCGGTACATGGGGCATCAACGCACCAACAAGGCCAGCGCTGGCGCCTGATGCGATGGTGTTTTTTTCCAGAAGAGCGACTTTCAAGCCTTTTCCGAGTGCGGCTTTGGCGACGCTAAGTCCGAAAATTCCCCCTCCAACAACAACTATATCGTAGGTCATGTTTTTTTATTTCCCAGGTTGGGGTATAAGCCCAGACCGATTTTTACGTTAGAGATTTGGCTTAGACATATGACAGAGCGCCCAAAATTGGAATGGGATGATGCGAATGTGCCTTATGCGTCGCAGTTTGGAGATACTTATTACTCCAAAGCCGGTGGATTAGGCGAAACGCGCTACGTATTTCTGCAGGGTAATCAACTCCCTGAACGCTGGGTGGGTGCACAGTCTTTTACTATTGCTGAACTGGGATTTGGAACCGGGCTTAATTTTCTCGCCACGCTGGAGTTGCTTCTGAGTTTACCAGAAGCAGAGCGGACCAAGCTGACTTACGTTTCGTTTGAGCTGTATCCGATGGAAGCTGTGGAGATTGAGAAAGCGCTGTCGCAATGGCCTGAGCTCAAAGAGCTTAAAGACAAGCTGTTGGCTGCATGGAAGCCTCAGCCGGGTTGGAATCCAATCACCATTGATGGTGTGCGACTGCTGCTGGGTGTTGGGGATGCTCGTGAGATGTTGCCAACCCTGTCTATACCCGTTGATGCCTGGTTCCTTGATGGCTTTAATCCGGCACGGAACCCAGAGCTTTGGGGGCGAGATCTTATGCTTGCTGTTGGAGAGAAAACCGCTATTGGCGGGACTTTCGGGACATACACCGCGGCAGGTTGGGTGCGCCGAAACTTGCAGACAGCGGGTTTTGAGGTTGAGCGTATCAAAGGCTATGGCACAAAGCGCCAGATGATGGTGGGGCAGAAAACTGCCACCACCGCAACCTGAGTAATCAGCATTCTGGCAGGTTGACTGCCAGACCGCCTTTGCTGGTTTCTTTGTATTTGTCGTTCATCTCCACGCCAGTCTGACGCATGGCTTCAACGCAGTTGTCCAGTGGCATGTAGTGGGAGCCATCTCCACGCAGAGCGAGTGAAGCTGCTGAGACTGCCTTGATGGCGCCGAGGCCGTTACGCTCGATGCATGGCACCTGAACAAGGCCACCGACCGGATCACAGGTCATGCCAAGGTGATGCTCCAGAGCGATTTCAGCTGCGTTCTCAATCTGCTCGTTCGTGCCGCCAAGAGCTGCGCAAAGGCCTGCGGCTGCCATTGCAGCGGCGGAGCCAACCTCGCCCTGACAACCAACTTCAGCACCGGAAATAGAAGCATTGTGCTTGATGATGCCACCGACAGCTGCTGATGTGAGGAGGAAGGTTTTTATGCCTTCATCGTTGCTGCCTGGGCAATGCTCGCGGTAATACTTGACGGTTGCCGGGATAACGCCTGCTGCACCGTTTGTTGGTGCAGTGACAACTTTGCCGCCCGCTGCGTTTTCTTCGTTTACGGCCATTGCATAGACTGAGAGCCAGTCGTTGGCGACGTGCGGCATGCTCATGTTGTTGCCGCGTTCGTCTTCCAGCTGTTGTTTGATTGCAGCTGCGCGACGCTTGACTGTAAGGCCACCCGGTAGCTCGCCTTCAGTATTCAGGCCGCGCTCCATGCATGCGTTCATCACATCCCAGATCTGCCAGAGCTTGCTGTCCAGTTCTTGCGGATCCAGAGAGGTGATTTCGTTGGCGCGCTTCATCTCAGCAATGGTCTTGCCAGATTTTTGTCCCATCTCCAACATTTCTTGTGCTGTAGCAAATGGATAAGGCATGCCTTTAATTTCGTCGGGAGCCTGATCACCTGACGCTTCTGCTGCTTTCAGGCGGTCCAGTTCTTCTTCGGTCAAAACGAACCCGCCACCGATGGAATAGAATGTTTCCTGGAGGTGCAGGCGGTCTTGGGCGTCGTATGCTTCGATCACCATGCCATTTGCGTGGCCTGGCAAGTTTTTCTCAAAGTCGAAGATCACGTCTTTATCGGGATCGAAGTCCAACTCTGGAAGGTCAGGAAGGTGGACTTTCTTTTCTGTCGTGATCTTTTTCTCAAGTGCCTCTGCTTCATCTGGATCCAGAGTTTCAGGCGTGCAGCCAGCCAGACCCAGAACAACGGCTCTGTCAGTCGCGTGGCCTTTGCCGGTCCAGGCGAGTGAGCCGTGAAGCGTGCAGCGCAATCTCTTTGGTGCGCCTGCGCCGGGCCATATGCGGCGACCGTCTCTCAACTCATCCAGAAAACGTGCGGCAGCGGTCATCGGTCCCATTGTGTGGGACGAAGACGGACCTATACCGATCTTGAAAATTTCAAAGACGCTGAGAAACATGTGTTTGGCACCTTTCAGATGGCTGGGGGCGTTGTTTTTGTTTCATTAGGATAGAGAACAGCCACTATCACTGAATTTTCTAGGAATAATCGTCATAGCCTCTGAAACCAAGAGGATTATTTTTCCGGATATTTCAAATTGACGTCGCGTTTGTCCAGATACTGCAGAATTTATCTGTTCTGCTCGGAGGCTTATTGATTCAAAAAGATTTTTTTGGCACCGATTTACTGAAAGGATTGAAGAAAACGCTTTGGTTTCACGGGGAATTGATGGACTTGTTTTACTCAGTCAATGTGAATTGAGATGAAAAAACTACTAGTTGTTGAGTTTTATGATGCCAATGGGCAACAGTCTGTAGAAAACTCCTGAAACTGCAGGTCTCCAAAGTGACTTAAAACGTATATCATAGGTGGTAATTGCTTTTTCCCGATCAAGGCTGCACCTATGACCGCCTCTCTTCGTATTCTCGCAGGCTTAGCGCTTGCTTCCGTTTCCAGTCATGCACTGGCAGAAGATAGTTTTACGCCTGGTGATTTGACTGAGGAGCAAGCCAGCAAGAGATACGTCGTTGATATTGGCGTGGCTGGTTTTGTGAATCCCAAGTATGACGGTGCGGATGAATACATCATCTATCCGCTGCCACTGATTGCGTTTTCGCGGTTTTACCTGCCGGGCTTCGGTCAGGTGAAAGAGGGTGAAACACAAGGCCTCTTTATCTATCCGTCTTTTGGGTTTGTTGGAGAGCGTAATCCTTCAGATTCCTCCTCTCTGACAGGGACAACTCGTGTGCCTTGGGCTGGAGAAGTTGGCCTTGGTGGTGGCTTCCGTCATGATTGGTTCCGTGCATTCATCGAAGTGCGCCACGGTTTTAACGGTCACCGCGGCTTTGTTGGGCGCGCTGGAATTGACGTGATCACCGAAGTTACGGATCGTTTGACGTTTGTATTCGGCCCGCGCGTTGATGCTGCTGACGGTTCATACATGAACACCTATTTCAGCGTTGCAGCAGGTACTCCATTCGGCCCATACACCGCAGAAGGTGGTTTCAAGAGCGTTGGTGGTGTTGTGCGTGCGAGTTATGCGCTGACTGACAGTATTGGGCTGCACCTACAAGGTGGCTATGACCGTTTGATTGGCGAAGCTGCAGATAGCCCGATTACGCAGAACGACAATATGTGGTCTGTCGGGTTTGGTGCGACCTATCGGTTTGCTTGGGATATGTTCTAGGTAACCAGAGCATCGAATAGACTTGATGAATGAAGCCCGGAAGGATCTCCGGGCTTTTTTATTTTCTGCATGCACTGTGAGTTCTCACTGACTGTGCCGTGAATAAAGCGGCGTTTGAAGTGAAGCTTTGTGTATATTCATGAATAACAAGGTATGTATGATGTATTGGTATTGAGAGTTATATTACCTCAGTATTGAAGTATCCCCTCTGAGAGATCGTTAATAATACCCTTAGAATAAGTCGATGACAGACTCCTGCTGTTGCGCATGCTAATTCACCTTAAGTATTGCGTTGAGTGAGGGGGCTTCAGTATGCGTACAATTATTACTATATCAGGACTTCTGTTTATCTGTTTATTGCTTATGGTTCCGGCCAAGGCATCCTCCACTAAAGTGTTGGCGAAGATTGATATTTCCGAGCAAAGGATGCGGATCTTCGTGGATGGGAAGGTTCAGCATTCGTGGCCTGTTTCGACGGCCCGGCGGGGATACAGAACGCCAGTGGGCACCTTTAAGCCAACGCGAATGCACAAACGGTATTTCTCCCGTAAGTATAACGGGGCACCGATGCCTTACTCTGTGTTTTTCTATAAGGGGTATGCCATTCATGGAACGGATGTGGTTAAGCGCTTGGGTGCGCCTGCCTCACACGGTTGCGTGCGGTTGCATCCGAAAAACGCCAAGAGATTGTTCAGTTTGATTCAGGCAAATGGCCGATCAAACGCAAAGATTGTAATTGTGAAATAGTGAACACGCTTTACGTGCAGCTCTGAACATGATGTGATATCGGTCAAATAAGGCCCTTTACCCTTGCGAGCGCGTGGGTTCCTTACTAAATCAGGGGCTAAGAGATGTGCTTGAAGGCTTGTGAGCGGAAGAAGCAAGTCGGGTCGCAAACGCCTGCTCCTTCCGCTGTAGCGCTGAATACGCATAACTCAACAATCAGCGTGTCTTTCCTAACGCTAAAATCTTGCCAAAAGGTTGGCACGCTGATTTTTTTGAAAGACTTTTTTAGGGATAAAACGATTTTTTCTGAGAGCTGTGTGTCGGGAGGATGCATTGCCCAAAGAAAAAGAGGGCTTTGAATACACGCTCAAAAACCCTCTTTATATTCTCTAAAGCTGATTACGCAGTACCTTGATATCAGCTGCTTATTTAAAAGCAAAAGCTGTGCCAGTTTTGTGATAAATTTTTGGCACAATATCTGGGGTGGCTGCGCTTCTACTCTCCAACATGCGGGTTAATTTAACAGGTTGCTTACCTATGCTGCGTCGCAATTTGCAATGCGGTTTGGGAGTGTTAACCTTCTCGTTTAGATCTAGTTAAATTCGTGATCCAGGTTCAGCGTGCTTCGTTTGCCAATGCTGTCGTAATTGTCGTGCGCCCACTTCTTTGCAGCCTGGCGCCCAATGTCGTGCAAAAGTTCTACAAATTCCCACTGGGCGTTTACCTTGGATGAAGCTCCGAAAGGGGCGAGATCTTTTGTTGCTTCTATTCTGTGCATGTAAACGCGGGTGTATTCGTTCGAATCAAGGCGGCCTTCATCAATCAGTCGTGTCACAAACTCAATTGCGCGAAGCTCTCGCAGCAGAGTTGAGTTGAAGGTGATCTCATTCATGCGCTCTGAGATTTCCTGAGCGGTGTGCGGAAGTTCAACTCTTTCAACCGGATTGACCTGAATAAGAAGTACGTCGGTAGAGCCACCGTGTTGGAATAGTGGAAACAAAGGCGGGTTGCCCATAAAACCACCATCCCAATAGGCCTCGTCACCAATTTCTACTGCTTGGTACATATGCGGCAAGCAGCCAGACGCCATGAGTGAATCAAGGGTGAGTTCTTCCTTTGCAAAAACTTTGATTTTCCCGGTTCGAACATTGGTTGCAGCGACATAGACCTGCATCTGGTCGCAACTTCGCACACGTTCGAAGTTGATTTGCTCAGCAACGAGGTCGCGGAGTGGATTATAGTTGATTGGGTTTAGTTGATAGGGAGACATGACGCGAGAAAGCAGGTCCCATGCCAGATATGTCGGAGAGTTGTCCATGCTCCAATTGCCACAATAAACATCCATTGGGCTGCGTTGGAATGGACTGGTCTCCGCAGCTGCGCTGACGGACTTCCAAAAGCGGGCGAGGGCATCTCTTGCGCCTTGCTGCCCGCCTTCAACGAGGCCATCGGCCATGACGGCTGCATTCATGGCACCTGCGCTTGTGCCTGAGATGCCAGTGATCTCCCAATCTTCGTTTTCAAGGAGCCAATCCAGAACGCCCCAGGTAAAGGCGCCGTGTGCGCCTCCACCTTGTAAGGCCAGATTGATTTTCTTTCGTTCTTTTTTCGCTGTCTTCCGAGTAGTCGCCATATGGACCTCCATGGGCCGCTTGGAAAAGAAAACTCCGGGAAATCATCTGAGCGTTATTGTGCTGTCCAGCCGCCGTCCATTGGCAAGAGAGTGCCGGTGATTGAAGCGGCTGTATCAGAGCACAAGAACACGGCTAGGCCGGCAACCTGATCGACTGTCACGAACTCTTTGGTTGGCTGAGCAGCGAGCAGGACTTCTTTTTTCACCTGCTCTTCAGTCATATTGCGGGCTTTCATGGTATCCGGGATTTGCCTTTCGACGAGCGGTGTCCAGACGTAGCCGGGGCAAATGGCGTTCACTGTGATGTTGTTTTCTGCGACTTCCAGTGCGACGGTTTTGGTTAAGCCAGCGATGCCGTGCTTTGCAGAAACGTATGCCGACTTGAATGGAGATGCTACCAATGCGTGAGCGGACGCGGTGTTGATGATGCGACCCCAGCCTGCTTTGCGCATGTAAGGCACGGCGGTACGGATTGTGTGGAATGCGGAGGACAGGTTGATCGCGATGATGGCATCCCATTTGTCGACCGGGAAATGCTCAATGGCTTCAACATGCTGAATGCCTGCATTGTTGACGAGGACATCTACAGAACCGAGGGATTTAACCGCATCGTGGATCATTGCGTGAATTTCATCAGGCTTGGTCATGTCGGCTGATGAGTACACGCACTTTACACCGAAGTCGGCTTCGATTGCAGCGCGCTCTTTCTCAATGGCATCAGTATCGCCAAACCCATTGATCATGATGTTGGCGCCTTGCTCTGCCATTGCGCGAGCGTAAGCAAGGCCGATGCCTGATGTGGATCCAGTGATTACAGCGGTTTTTCCTGAGAGCATTTCGAGTCTCCTGCCCAAATGTATTGAAAAAAGAGTTGGTGTGAGCTTGCGCCACTTTTTAATCTGGTTGCATTAGCAAAAAGCATAGTTGTTTAGCGTGCAGTGCAAAAAGGTCAAAACTGACCACCGATCTGTCTTTTGTCCTTAATGGAAGGTTAGAGATGAGTGCATTGCGTCAAAAGTCGCTGGCTATTTTCAGTAGGCTGATGATGGAGTGGACCTAGCATCAATCTGAGGAGAGGTTTACTGTGAAATCTTGGGGTGCGTGATGGCATCTTGAGATGACATCAAACTGAATTGAGCGTGCGCTAAAAAGTTGACAGCGTGGGCTGCATGCTGCACTTGCTTGCATAAAGATTTATCCCAATGGAATGATCATGACTGACAAGAACCAAACCTATATTTCTTCCCCGTTTCCGCGCCGTCGTTCTGTGGCTGTAGATGTTGGTGGGGTTATTGTTGGCGGTGATGCGCCTGTTGTTGTTCAGTCTATGACAAATACCGATACCGCCGATGTAGATGCCACCGTTGCGCAGGTTTCTGCTCTGGCGCGTGCCGGGTCCGAGCTGGTTCGTATTACCGTTGATCGTGATGAAGCTGCTGCAGCAGTTCCGCGTATCAAAGAGCGTCTGGACCGGATTGGGGTCAATGTTCCGCTGGTCGGAGATTTTCACTACATCGGACACAAGCTGCTGGCAGATCATCCTGATTGTGCTGAAGCGCTTGATAAGTACCGGATTAATCCGGGCAATGTTGGGTTTAAGACCAAAAAAGACAAGCAGTTTGGCCAGATCATCGAAATGGCGATGAAGCACGAGAAACCCGTGCGCATCGGTGTGAACTGGGGATCGCTTGATCAGGAACTGCTGACACACCTGATGGATAAAAATCAGGAGGAAGGCTCTCTGCTGACCGCGCAACAAGTGATGCGCGAAGCGATTTGCCAGTCTGGTTTGTTGTCTGCTCAGCGTGCTGAGGAATTGGGGCTTGGTCGCGACAAAATCATTTTGTCTGCGAAAGTCTCACAGGTTCAGGATTTGATTGCCGTTTATACGGATCTGGCACAGCGTTGCGATTATGCCCTTCACCTTGGTTTGACTGAAGCTGGTATGGGCACAAAGGGCATCGTGGCGTCCTCTGCTTCCATGGGCATTCTGCTTCAGCAGGGCATCGGCGATACCATTCGTATTTCGCTGACTCCTGAACCGGGTGGGGACCGTACGCGTGAAGTGCAGGTTTCTCAGGAACTGTTGCAGACAATGGGTTTTCGCAGTTTTGTGCCGATTGTTGCTGCGTGTCCGGGGTGTGGACGTACGACCTCCACAGTCTTTCAGGAACTGGCTCAGGACATTCAGGCGCATATCCGCGAGAGTATGCCGAAGTGGCGTGAGCAATATCCGGGTGTTGAAGAACTCAACGTTGCTGTCATGGGCTGCATCGTGAACGGTCCTGGTGAATCCAAGCATGCTGACATCGGTATATCTCTGCCTGGTACTGGTGAAACACCTGCTGCACCTGTGTTTGTTGATGGTGCTAAAACTGTTACTCTGCGTGGGCCGAACATTGCTGATGAGTTTAAGGCGATGGTTCTGGATTATATCGAGAAACGTTTTGGTACTGGCGTTTCATCTGAACACGAGATTTCCTAGATGTCGCTTGAGCGGTTTGTCAAAAAAGTAGAACACAAAATCAGAGAAAGCGCTCCGAAGGAAAAGCCTTCGGTTCTGGTGATCTCTTCACAGGTTGTCAGCGGATGTGTTGGCATGCGCAGTGCTGTTTTTGCACTGGAGCGCATGGGCTTTAATGTCTGGATGCTGCCTACGATTGTTCTGCCATGGCATCCGGGACAAGGTGCTGGTGAACGTATTTCGGCCAGTGAGGAAGCTTTCGAGCATATCGTTGAACAGATTTGCGCTAGTGATCGTTTGAGCACTGTGAAGGGGGTTATCTCTGGCTACATGGCAAATGCGGCTCAGGTTTCTGATGTTGCGAAGATTGTGCAGGAAGTGAAGGCTCGCAATGATGATGCGGTCTATCTGTGCGATCCGGTAATTGGTGACAAAGGTGGCCTTTATGTTGCTGAGCCGATTGCTGAAGCTATTCGTGACCAACTGTTACCGCTTGCTGACGTGATTACGCCAAACCGTTTTGAGCTCGCTTGGCTCAGCGGGTTTGGTACTGAAATGGAAAATGAAGCTGTTGCGGCAGCGCGGACGCTGCAAGTGGAGCGGACGATCATTACATCGTCGCCAGCAATCCGGCGTAATTCCATTTCCAATTTGCTGGTTGGGCCGCGTGGTAGCCTTGCGATTGAACATGCGGAAGTGCAGGGCGCACCGCATGGCACTGGTGACTTGTTGGCAGCGCTTTATCTGGCTCGCAGTCTGAGTGGGCAGAGTGATGAAGAGGCATTGAAGAAAGCGACAGCTTCAACGTTTGAGTTGGTCGCGCGCTCTGTCAAAGTTGGTTCTGATGATTTGCTTTATGCTGAGCACCAAGATCCGCTTATCCAACCGATGGCGCTTGTGAACACTCGCCGCGTGGTAGAGGCGCCTGAGCGTGCCTGAAGCGGTGGCAGTTGATCCCGTCTGTGTGGCTGGGGTTGACGGTTGCAAGACAGGTTGGGTTGCTGTTTTCCGCTGGGTTGGCTCAACTCGTGCACCTGAAGTGCAGATCTTTCCTCATTTTGCAGATTTGCTGGCCTCTGAGCATGAGCCGCATAAGATTGCGGTCGATATGCCGATCGGGCTGCCGGAGAAGATTGGCAGCAATGGTCGTGGGCCTGAGAAAGCGGTTCGTCCTCTTTTAGGTATGAGGCAATCAACGGTGTTTTCCATTCCCGCGCGGGCTGCGATCTATTGTGAGGATTATCGCGAGGCTTGCTCTGCTGCACTGGCGCATTCAACACCACCCAAAAAAGTATCCAAGCAAGCGTTCCATATCTTCCCAAAAATTCGAGAGATTGATCAGCTCATGACTCCTGAGTTGGAAGCACGGGTGTATGAAGTTCATCCTCAGGTGGCATTCTGGCGCTTAAACGGGCAGGAGCCCATTGCTATTCCTAAGAAGGTCAAGGGAAGCAGCTATCCTGCGGGCTTGGATGCGCGGAGAGATTTGCTTGTGCAGTTTGGCTATGTAGCGAACTTTCTGGACCAAAAACCGCTTAAAGGTGCTGCTCGGGATGATCTGATGGATGCTGCTGTGAATGCAGTTATTGCTGAGCGGTTGCTGTATGGCCATGCAGAGCCATTTCCAGCTGACTTCGGGCGAGATGAACGCGGTCTGCGCATGGCAATCTGGGCTTAGATGTCGTCAGGTTCACGGCTTGCCAGTACGTCCAAACGTGGTTCATGACCAACTCTCCTGAAGCTTTTGAAGCCTTGCTCCTCCAGAAGGTTTTTGAGCATGTTTGGATCAGACCATCTGACATCTCTCTCATAGAAAATTGATTGAACCCGAGGAAAGAAGCTTGTCTTGATGAGCTCTTTAATCACGGTTTCTTCATGCCCTTCAGCATTGAGTTTGACCACGATGTCGATTTCATCGGTGATCATCTCGTCTAACTGCTGGGCAGAGATGGTTTGAATTTCTTCGGTTTTTTCGTCAGAATGCACGGTGTTCTGGCTGAGGGATGCGCCGCCGCTATGGGTTTTGCTGAGGAATATCTTAGCTTGGCCAGTGTGGTCGGAGACTGCTGCCTGCACTGCCTTTATGCGAGAGGTAGCAAGGTTTAGCTCAATGTTTTGTTTCAGTAATTGGAATGTACTGGCAACAGGCTCGAAAGCTATGACTTGCTGGCAGTTTGTGTTTTGAGCTGCAAGCAGGCTGAAGAGGCCTTGATTTGCGCCGATATCCAGCATGATGAAAGGTTTTTCATAGTCGACAAGATAGCTGGTGAGGAATGTCCCGTAACCACCTTCGCAGCACATGCGGAATGTGGCGTCGAAGACATTGGGTGTGAGTTCAACACCATACCTCGTCAGAATGCCGGAGGAGAGGCCTAGTCGCACACCCCAGGACATTGGAATGTACTTTATGTAATAGCCAAGGAGCCCACGTAAGTGGCGGCGTTCGTTGATGTACTCTTTGCTGTGGTACTTTCCAAAGAAGGTTTTTGAGCCTGGCATTTGCCTAACCTGACTTGTTGATCTTCATTGAGACCAGCGTACATAAGTCAGGCTAGGTTTCGATTAACACAACGTCACAATTGCGGTTTGATGCGTGGTGCAGGGGCGGCTGGGTATGGATTTACGACCTCTGCAACGACCTTCTTCTCTTCACCAACACGACTGTTAGAGAACAGGGATGTGAAGTAGCTGAAAGCACGTTCTGATTCAGAGGCTTTTTGCGGTGCTGGGGATGGTTCCTCAGATGCCAGCGCCAAAACTTTTGCAGCTTCTACATTCACAGGCGTTGCGTTTGGTGCTTCTGCTTTTGCGACGTCAGTTGTTGAGGTGCCACCAAAGAACGCTGCAATCTTTTCTTTGCGGCGTTTACTGCTTTCCATAGCGATCTGGATCTCAGCGGTCTCTCGTGCATCCCGGGTTTGCTTTTCTGCTACTGCCACCGCGATGTGCTCAGGCACTGTGTAGGCAGGGCAAGCGCCGCGTGCATTGAATTTGGTTCCGCGTGTGCCTGCCTTCGCATTGAAGACATATTCTTTTTCACAGACTTCAATGGATGGTGGGCGTTTGGTGACTTCAAAGTGGTCATAGCCACGCTTCAGCATGCGCCAGAACTCATAATGCTCGGAACTTGCGTTCTTGGCCATGTTGTCCGGTGTCATGCGGAATGGGAAGGCCTGAACCTGAAACTTTCTCTGTCCGCCAAGGAAGCTATCGCGACCAAGAGAGTAGATATCTGCGATCTGCTCGTCCGTCATGGCATAACACCCGCGAGAAGAGCAGGCACCATGGACCATCAAGTTTGAGCCTGTGCGGTCATGCGCGCGGTCAAACTTGTTCGGGAAACCAAGGTTGAATGCGAGATAGTAAGAGGAGAACGGGTTCATCAGGCCCGGTGTGACTTCGTAGAAGCCTTCTGGTGCCTGCCGGTCGCCTTCCTTAAACTTCGGGCCGAGTTTGCCAGACCATTTGCATATCTCATAGGTTTCCAGCAAAGCATACTGGCCTGATTTGGTCTGTTTCCAGATCTCCAATTCAGACTCTTGCTTGAACAGACGAACCATGATTGGAGACTTGAGCTCCATGTCCTTGGATTTCATTCTGTTGGAAAGGCTTTTGCTTACAGGTTGCTGATGCTTCTCAGCGCCAAACTCTGTTCCCTGACAAGCGGCTAGCGTTAAAGCCAGCGCAAGCGCAGCAGCACGCTTTACGTTCTTGCCAGTCTCTCCCTGAAACACTCTAATCATGTGCTTGACCCACCATGCTGGGGCTAGTTTGCCCGAACCCCAATCTCGACTCGATACTAAGACTATCTGGGTTAAGGTTGATCGAATCTTACCACAGATCATTCTCTCTGAGATTGTGGGGTATTCCCCAAGATGCACTTTCCCCCGAGTTTGATTGGATCAAACAAAAAAGGCATCAGATATACTTCTGATGCCTTTTATAAAAAATTTAGTGGATACCCACAATAAATCCTAGGTTCGAATCAGCCGAGTTCACGACCTATGCGTAAGAATTTCTCGCGACGCTGCTTCTTGAGCTCGTCTGCAGACAGACCAGCCATCTTACTCAGAGCGGTTTCAATCGAGTTGCCAGCGCGATCAATTACGATCTCTTTTCCGCGGTGAGCACCACCGATTGGCTCTTTGATGATCTCATCAATGACGCGGAAGCTGGAAAGGTCTTCTGCAGTGATCTTCATGTTGGTTGCCGCGTCTTGCGCGCGGGTGCTGTCGCGCCACAAAATGGATGCGCCTGCTTCCGGTGAGATCACGGAATAGATGGAGTGTTCCATCATTGCTACGTGGTTGGTGGTTGCAATTGCAATCGCACCGCCTGAGCCACCTTCACCAATGACGATGGAGATGTTTGGAACGCCAAGGCCGAGGCACATGTCAGTTGAGCGTGCGATCGCTTCTGCCTGACCGCGCTCCTCAGCGCCGATCCCCGGGTACGCACCTGCTGTGTCCACGAAAGAGACAACAGGGATGTTGAAACGGTTTGCCAGTTCCATGATGCGGACGGCTTTACGATAACCTTCCGGACGTGCCATGCCGAAGTTATGCTTCAGGCGGCTTTCGGTGTTGTTACCTTTTTCCTGACCAAGAATAGCGACTGATTGTCCACGAAAACGACCAAAGCCTGCGATAATGGCACAATCCTCGGAGAATTTGCGATCACCGGCAAGAGGCGTGAAATCTGAGATCAGGGTATTGATGTAGTCCAGTGAATGCGGACGGTCTGGATGGCGAGCCACCAGAGTTTTCTGCCAAGGCGTCAAGCGAGAATAAATGTCGCTGAGTGCTTGATCTGCTTTTTCCTGAAGACGGGCAATCTCGTCTTCCACATCAACCGCTTCCCCACCTTCAGCCAGGATTTTCAATTCCTGTACTTTACCTTCAAGGTCAGCAACTGGTTTTTCGAATTCGAGGTAACTGCGCATATTGGATATTCACTCGTAACAATCAGCGGGCTTGACCCGCCGACTAAAAGGCGTTGGACCGCGCTATAATTTTGGCGCGACACTGGCGACAGCTGGGTCATCTGTCAAGGCTTTGCATCACAAATGTGGGTGTTTGAACCCCTTCAGACAAGAAGGTTTGGGATTAAAGTGCAAATCCTATCTGGAAGCTGTTTTTTTGCGAAGTCCTGACGTTTGCGGCATATTGAGTTCTGCTGCTTCCAGGACAAGTGTACCTGTCGATGTCGGAATGGAGACCTTGTAAGGAATAAGAATACGGGTGTTTCCGATCGGTGCGAGCCATGTTTCAATGTTTGCGTTTTTGGCCAGATACTGAACAGCCTTTTTCTCTGGACGATGTCCAGCAACAGGCTCCCAGCGTGCGGAACAGACGACAACCGGACCGTTGTAGCCTTTGCCTGAGACTTCACGCACTTCTTTGAACTTCATATTGATATTGAAGCGCGCCCAGCCATCGTAGATTGGAAGTTTGCGATTACATACTGATGGATCAAGCACTTTTGAGCGGGACGGTGCGCGTACAATCGCTGCACTTAACGGGTCCATCGCATTGAGCTTGTGCTTGCCAGTGACCTTAACGCGGGTCTTGGACGGTTTGTATTTTGGAGTGACCTGGGTTGTGCGGACATGGCCAGACCCCTGACCTAGATTGACATAGAAGTCTCGGTTGGATGCACGCGAGGCCATGGTGTAGGTGCTTGGAAGGACTTTTGCGCCTTTCATCCACCCGGTCGCGTGTGCGCCGCCTTTGCCTGTGGAGAAGAGGGTTCCAATGCCAGCTGGCTCCATACCCACTTTTGCGGAATAGGCGTTCTCTCTGAGGATAAGCGATAAGGAGCCTTTTGCCACAGTGAAGCCTGCATAAGAAATATTGTAGACACCGCCTAGGCGCTCTGTTTTCCCCAGAGCAGCTGTGGATAGCGTGCTAAATGAAAGTGCTGCGACGGCTATTACGCTCGATTTGCCAAGAAAATTGCAAACCTTAGAAACTGTTACTCGCACGATACTGTACCTCCGCAGCCGCAGACATTCGCGCCTGACAGCCTGAGAACTCAGGAAACTGAACAAAAAATTCAAACTCATTGAAATATGAAACTACCTAAACATGGTAACACGGTGGTTAAGAGATGTGAGTTTGTTCGAGTTTTGATTGAAAAATGGGCTTCGAACAGGCAAATAGGCAGCAAAGCCTTGACGAATTCTGCTGTACTAATTATAGCAAGCCAACTTTTCCGTACAGGGCCGGAGGTGGTTCCGCGTGACCGTGGTGTCCGCGACCTGCCGGTTTTAACAGAATGCGCCCAAAAATGAGGGCGCCTACAAATTATAAAGGGTGACCCTCATGGCACGCCGCTGCGAACTTACCGGTAAAGACGTGATGACCGGCAACAACGTGTCTCACGCAAAAAACAGGAGCCGTCGTCGGTTCTTGCCAAACCTTTGCAATGTTTCCCTGATGAGTGAGACTCTCGGCGAAACTTACAAACTGCGTATCTCTGCACACGCTCTGCGTTCTGTTGAGCACCGCGGTGGTTTGGACGCATTCTTGGCGAAAGCAGTTGAAGCTGAGCTTTCTCCTAAAGCGCGTTTGCTGAAGACCGAAATCAAGCGTCGTCAGGCAGCTGCTTAATCACATCATTCTTGAAAGGGATTGAACGTGACTAAGTCGAATACCGCTCGACCACTGGCTCTTGCTATTATGGCAATGACCACAGTGGTCGTTGCTTCGAATTACCTTGTTCAATTCCCTGTTCAGGGAATGTTCGGGGCTGTTAATCTGGCAGACCTGCTTACTTGGGGTGCATTCACTTATCCAGTGGCATTCCTTGTAACTGATTTGATTAACCGACAGTTTGGTCCTGCTGCTGCACGCAAAGTCGTGTACGCTGGCTTTGCTGTTGCAGTTGCTCTTTCTATTGTTTTGGCAACACCACGCATCGCAATTGCGTCAGGAAGTGCATTCCTGATTGCTCAGTTGTTGGACGTGACTGTGTTCCATCGTCTTCGTGATGGTCGTTGGTGGAAGGCGCCTGTCGTCTCTTCTACACTCGGCACCATGCTCGATACCGCGCTGTTCTTTAGCCTTGCTTTTGCTACACAGTTTGCGTTCTTGGGTTATCACGATGCGTTTGCGGTAGAAGTTGCACCATTGTTTGGTGTGTTTGCTCTGGAAGTTCCTCGTTGGGTTTCCTGGGCGATTGGTGACTTCAGCGTAAAGATCATCGTTGCGATGAGCATGCTTGTTCCATACCGCATCGCATTGGGAGTAATCGGCGCGGTACCTGCTTCGCAGCGCGGATAATCTGTTCGTTTGAAAAGAATTTTAAAAGGCATCGGATTTGGTTCCGGTGCCTTTTTTTGTTTTTGAGACTGAATGTGGGTGCAGCTCACAAAGACAGTTGTCGTTTACCGAGGCTTCGGTTTTGGCGCTGGGACGATCTTTGCCTCTTTGGGTGCGCGAACGAATGGCTCTCTGAAAGGTTCGTTGTCCGTCAGGATAAAGCGCAGCAGCAAGGTGCGCTGTAGGAATGAGCGGTTATCATCTGACATGAGGGACAGGACTGTCTCTCCAAAAGCGTTCATGTGAACGCTCAGAGCTTCCATATTATCAATCTGATAACTGAAATCAGCGGTCAGGAGCGTTTTGCCTGTATGGAGATGGTCTGGCCGCAGGTTGGAGCCATCCAACTGCCTGATGCGCATCCCAAGGCCTTCTGAGAGGTTGAACAAACGCTCCAGGATCAAGAGATCGCCATTGGGAAGGAAGGCAGCATCCGTAACATCGTAGTTGCCTTGTTTTCCTATCCAGAATTTCCCCGGGCGCGGGCCGCCGATGATCCACGCTGGCCTGTTGTGCTTCAGAGACTTCCCGCGTTCGGCGATCGTTATGATCGCGCCGGAGAGTGGAGAATTGGGAGGGGCAACGGCAACAGATTCAAGGCTCTTGTTCTTTGCCAAGCCTCTGATCTCTTTGGGAATCAACAGGTGCTTGGCGCGTTCTTCGCCTGTTTTCAGGTTAAGCGGGTATGTCATGATCCCGCCTTTTCCTTCATGGCTGACGAAAATGCGAGGTGTGTTGGCTGAGCCGCCAATGCTCAGACCTTCTGTGTCGGCCCTGTAGGTGCGTTTGAGATTTCTGCCCTTGCTATCCAGCAGGGTTGCGGTTTCCGCGCCCAGCAGCTTGAGAGGCTTTCCTCGGCTGGTCTGGGATAGTTCGCCGCGCAGCCAGTGGCCGCGATCTGAGACAGCAATGATGTCTGAGCCACTGTTGAGCGTCAGCAAGCCGGAATAGCCGCCGAAGCGACCGTTTGAGCTGCTTAGTTCCAGGCCGCCAAGAAACATGAGGGGGCCGTATTGCTCTGCTCGGGTACCAGAGAACTTGAAGCGGTTGATTTCCTTGGAGCGGACTTTCATTGGCTGAAAGCCGCTCTGCTGTGCGGTGCTCTCGCTGAAAGGCAAAGAAGCAGCGACTGCGGTTGTTACCGCTGCCGCTGCTCCTGTTAGCAAAATGCGTCGTGTTAATTTCATCGGCGTCCGTGACGTCTACCGCGATCCTGACCGCTGTTTTCATCAAACAAATCAGCAAGCTGATCAGTCATCGCGCCAGCCAGTTCTTCTGCATCCACGATTGTCACTGCACGTTTATAGTAGCGGGTCACGTCGTGGCCGATACCAATTGCGATCAGCTCGACCGGCGATCTGTTTTCGATCTCAGCAATCACGCTGCGCAGATGTTTCTCCAGATAATTGCCTGGGTTCACTGAAAGTGTGCAGTCATCTACCGGCGCACCATCGGAGATCATCATCAGGATGCGGCGGCGTTCCGGACGTGCAAGCAAACGCTTGTGTGCCCAGTCTAAAGCCTCTCCGTCGATGTTTTCCTTAAGCAAGCCTTCGCGCATCATCAGGCCGAGATTGCGTTTGGCGCGGCGCCAAGGGGCATCTGCGGATTTGTAGATGATGTGGCGTAGATCGTTCAAACGTCCCGGATTAGACGGTTTGCCATCCTTGAGCCAAGCTTCACGAGATTGGCCGCCTTTCCACGCTTTGGTGGTAAATCCGAGGATCTCCACCTTCACGCCGCAACGCTCAAGTGTACGTGCCAGAATGTCGGCACATGTGGCTGCCACGGTGATCGGACGACCGCGCATGGAGCCGGAATTGTCGATCACCAGAGTGACTACGGTATCGCGGAATTCGGTGTCGTTTTCCCATTTGAACGCAAGCGGCTGCAGTGGATCTATGACCACGCGATGGAGGCGGGCACTATCGATGATGCCTTCTTCCAGATCGAAGTCCCATGACCGGCTTTGCTGCGCCATCAGCTTTCGCTGCAGGCGGTTGGCTAGTCGGGACACCGCACCAGACAGAGAGGCCAGCTGCTTATCGAGGAAGCCGCGGAGACGATCCAGCTCTTCCTGATCGCAGAGGTCTTCTGCTGCAATGATCTCGTCGAAAGCTTGTGTGAAGATGTGATAGGCATCAGCAGACGGCTGATTGCTGAAGGGATGATCCCGGCGTTCCTGTTCGCCCGGCTCTTCAGCCTGATCGGACATATCCTCTTCGGACATATCCTGCATCTCGCTGTCGACGCCTTCGGTTTCGCCGCTTTCCTGCTCTTCGCCGGAAAGTTCCATCTCTTCAGGAGCGCCTTCTTGCTCACCCTGATCTTCCTGCATGTCACCAGAGTTATCAGAGCGATCATCCTGGTCCTGCTGGCTTTCGTCGTTGTTCTCGTCGTCGTCCTCTGGTTCTTCTCCCAGCTCATCAGCCATATCGAGTGAGGTGAGAAGATCACGCATCTGCTTGGCGAACGCGATCTGGTCATCCATACGGGTGACGAGTTTGTTCAGATCATGATCAGCTTTTTCTTCAACGAAGGGTCTCCAGAGGTCCACCATGCGCTGTGCACTTTTGGGGATCTCGCGGCCCGTCAGACGTTCGCGTACTAACAAAGCGATGGCATCCTGCATCGGAGCTTCGTCTTTGGTGGTGACTTCTGCGAAGTTGGCTTTGAAGTAACGATCCTCAAGCATGGCGTCGATGTTGTCGCCAGCGCCTGGCATACGGACGGCACCGAGAGCTTCAACGCGGGCTTGTTCGACCGAGTTGAAGATAGCGCGTGCGTTTTCGCCTTGAGGAATGTGCTTGGTGTGAACAGCTGGATCATGACAAGCAAGGCGCAGAGCCATGGAGTCACCCAAACCGCGAGTAACGGCGACTTCTTCCTTTGTCATCGTGCGGGAAGGTTCCGGCAGACGGATGCGTCCGCTGGTCATTCCCGGTTTATCCGGTGAAAAAACAACCTCCAGCTCAGGCTCGCCGGCGATGGCTCTGACTGTAGAGCCCATCGCTTGCTTGAATGGCTGGCTGGCAGGTTTGTTCTTGGCTGAGGAGTTGCTAGTACCTGCCATGTAACTGCCCTTAACTCATGACGATGTTTGCCGCTGATTCAGGAAGGTCTTCCCCGAAACAACGCTGGTAGAACTCAGAGACCAGCGCTTGCTCGGTATCGTCACACTTGTTCAGGAAGGTCAGGCGGAATGAGAAACCGATATCGCCAAAGATTTCAGCGTTTTCTGACCATGTGATCACCGTACGTGGGCTCATCACAGTGGAGAGCTCGCCGTTCATGAAAGCGCTACGGGTCATGTCTGCGACACGAACCATCTTGGAGACGATAGAGCGACCTTCTGCGCCACTGTAGTGTGGAGACTTCGCCAGAACGATCTCGACCTCATTGTCATGAGGCAGATAGTTCAGCGTGGTGACGATAGACCAGCGGTCCATCTGGCCCTGGTTGATCTGCTGCGTACCATGGTAGAGGCCGGATGTATCGCCAAGACCGACGGTGTTCGCGGTTGCGAACAGGCGGAATGCCGGGTGTGGATTGATCACGCGGTTCTGATCGAGGAGGGTCAAGCGCCCGGAAACCTCAAGAACACGCTGGATCACGAACATCACGTCTGGACGGCCTGCGTCGTACTCATCGAAGACAAGCGCGACATTGTTTTGAAGGGCCCAAGGAAGGATGCCGTCCTTGAACTCGGTGACGGTGTGGCCGTCTTTCACAACAATTGCATCTTTACCAACAAGGTCGATACGAGAGATGTGGCTGTCGAGGTTTACGCGCACACAAGGCCAGTTCAGGCGGGCTGCGACTTGCTCGATGTGAGTTGATTTACCTGTCCCGTGGTAGCCGGAGACCATCACACGGCGGTTCTTTGCGAAACCTGCCAGGATTGCGAGAGTTGTTGCGCGATCAAACAGATAGTCTGGATCGATATCAGGAACATGTTCGTTTGCTTCAGCGAAGGCTTGCACTTCCATGTCGCTGTCGATGCCAAATACTTCACGTACAGAAATTGTTTCGGTCGGTAGGGTTTGAGCGGTTTGCATCGTATCTATCATTTTTCCTCCGCGGCCCCACGTCGAAATCGGGGTAATGAAAATCTAAAAAATTCTAAGAGATCCAGGAACTGGTCAAACGTATGACCTAGCAATAACCGGATTTCTTGAGCACGTTGTAGGCCTGAATAATCTCGCGCAAGCGGTCTTCCGAAGAGCGGTCGCCACCATTGGCATCAGGGTGATGAATCTTTACCAGCTCTTTATAGCGAGTTTTTATCTCGGCGCCACGGGCGGTTACCCGAAGGTTCAATGTTTCAAATGACCTTTTCTCAAGTGCCAGCACCTTACGTTGCGGTTCCTGAGGTTGGCTGCGTGCTCCGGTGGCGCCAGCGAAGATGTTGTGCGGGTCGTTGACGTCTTCGCCACCGATGTTTGTACGGCTTCCATCGCGGGCATTCGCGGCGTCTGCCTGCGAGTTTACGCCCATTTTCCAGGTGGGGCGATGTCCTGTCATGCTATCGCGCTGGTAGCTGCGAACACTGTCATCGTCCATGCCGGAAAAATAATTATACGATTTGTTGTAGGCCTTTACGTGGTCTACGCAAAAATGAAAGTACTGGCCTTCCCGATCGCGACCTTTCGGTGCTTTATGGGTGCCGGGCTGGTCGCAACCGTCCCATTCGCACTTTGGGCCTTTTGAGCTTGTGGTGCGTTCTTTGCCGGGTTTTACGCGAATGCTGTCGAAAATGGAGGATGCTTGCTTCATTTTTCGGTTTTCAGTTGCCTTGCGATTGGGTTAGCACCTGCCATAAAGCAGGTAGCCGACATAAATAGAAAAAAGTGACCCTGTTAGGCAAGGCCTTGACGACGGTTTCCTACGTGAGAGATATAGAAAACATGAGCACAAGAGACATCATGATCACTAAACTGGAAGCCGCGTTTAAGCCGCAGCTTCTTGAAGTCACCGACGAATCCGAGAGTCACCGCGGTCACGGCGGCTGGCGCGAGGGTGGGCAAACCCACTTCCGGATCAAGATCATATCCACAGCCTTTGAGGGTATGTCCCGCGTCGCTATGCATCGTGCAGTAAACGAATGCGTGGCTGAAGAGATCGCCGGAGGCATTCACGCGCTTGCCATTGAAGCCAAATCTCACACGTAATTGGTTCTTACAGTAATTGGTACATTGGCACAGCTAAATCAATGCGGCAAATGGCTAGTACGTTGCAGGCGCTCGTGTTTTACCCGTTTGCGTTGTTATGTGCGTTGATTTGAGCGTTTTCCGATAATTTTGCGTTCTTTAAGGGACTGCAGAAAAGGAAATGGGCCCGGCTGGGCCCATTTTTATTTGCTGGCTTTTTTCGCATCCTGAAGCGGGCTGAGCGCCATCATGCGCAAGCGCGTGATGCGGTTCTTTTCCCGGCTCAGGACTGTGAAGCGGAATCCGTGGAAGGTGAAGATCTGACGTTCCTCGGGGATCATTTTTGCTTCGTGAATAACGAGACCGGCGATGGTTGTCGCTTCGTCGTCTGGCAGGTTCCAATCGGTCGCTCTGTTGAGGTCGCGAATCGGAACTGAGCCTTCGACGATCACGGAACCGTCTGCCTGTGGTTTGAGGCCGGGCAGTTCGATGTCGTGTTCGTCTGCGATCTCACCGACGATCTCTTCCAGAATGTCTTCCAGCGTGACGAGGCCCATCACTTCGCCGTACTCGTCTACCACGAGAGCAAAGTGGGTTTTGCGCTTCAGGAAGGCGTTGAGCTGGTTCTGAAGGCTGGTGGTGTCCGGTACGAACCAAAGCGGGCTCATAACCTTATCCAGCTCGAACTTCTCCATATCGCCTTTGAGGTTTGCGATTGCGCGCAGAACATCCTTGGCGTGGAGCAGGCCGACCATATTGTCGGGATCATCACGCCATAGCGGAATACGGGTGAACGGGCTGGCCAGCACTTCTTCCACCAGCTCTTCCGGTGGCAGGTCGGCATTGAGTGCGAACAGCTTGGTGCGATGAACCATCACGTCAGACACTTCAAGCTCAACCAGATCCAGCAGGCCGCCAATACGGTCTTTATCCGCTTTGATCAGACCGCCTTCTTTATGCTGAAGGTCCAGTGTGCCGCGCAGCTCTTCGTGTGCTGACAGGACGGCTGTGGAATCATCAATGCGAATGCCGAAGATGCGCAGGACGAGGCGTACAATTACCTCGATGGCGGCAACGATCGGTCCAAAGACAATCACCAGCACGCGAACAACAGGTGCAACGCTGAGTGCGAATTTTTCTGCGTTTGCGATCGCCCATGTTTTTGGCAGCACTTCAGAGAAGATCAGGACCAGAAGAGTCATGACCAGCGTTGCGTAGGCGACGCCTGCGTCTCCGAAGAGCTTCAGGAACAAGGATGTTGCGAGTGCAGAGGCCAGAATGTTGACAAGGTTGTTGCCGAGCAGCAGTGCGCCGATGAGGCGCTCTCTGAACTCGATCAGTCTTGCAACAATAAGCGCTCTTTTATTACCGGATTTGACCAGCGCATGCATACGGGCGCGTGATGCTGCTGTCAGGGCAGTCTCCGACCCGGAAAAAAAGCCCGAAAGAACGAGCAAAATTACAATAGCGACAACGGAAGCCCAGAAAGCGTAGTCCGTCATTTGCCGAGTTTCTCCTCAAGAAACGCGCGGAGGGGTTCCGCGCTTACAGTTTTATCGACATAGGAAGTGCCGATGCCTTTTGTAAGGATAAAAGTGAGCTGACCACGACTTACTTTTTTGTCCTGTGCAATCAAGTCCATAAAAGTGTCGATTGGTGGCAGCTGACCGGGGATCTGATCAATACGCGTTGGCAGGCCGACGGCTTCCAAATGCGTGATGACACGTTTGGTGTCTTCCGCCGGGCACAGGCCAAGTTGCTCAGAAAACTCATGGGCTAATACCATGCCGATGGAAACGCCTTCTCCGTGCACCAGTCGTTCAGTCTCATAGGCAACAGCACCTTCCAGCGAATGGCCGAAGGTGTGACCGAGATTGAGCAGTGCGCGGTTGCCTGATTCCAGCTCGTCTGCAGCAACAACAGCTGCTTTGGCGCGACAGGAATGGGCGACTGCGTGTTCTCGTTCAGGCCCGCCAGCGAAGATACCTTCCCAATTGGCTTCCAGCCATTCGAAGAAGTCCGGATCATTGATCAGGCCGTATTTGGCAACTTCTGCATAGCCAGCGCGGAAATCACGCGGGCTGAGCGTATCCAGAACGGATGTATCTGCCAGTACCAAAGCAGGCTGATGAAACACACCGAGCAGGTTTTTGCCATGGCGGGAGTTGATGCCGGTTTTGCCGCCGACAGAGCTGTCGACCTGAGCGAGCAGGGTGGTCGGGATCTGAACGAACTTCATGCCACGGCGAACGACACCGGAGACGAAACCGGAAAGATCGCCAACAACGCCGCCACCTAAGGCGACAACAGCATCGCCGCGCTCGAGGCGCAGGGCGAGAATATCATCGCAGAGGCGCTCGAAGATTTCGAACCGTTTGGTTTTTTCGCCTGCAGGCACGACAAGTGTGCTGAACTCAACACCTGCGGACTGGAAACTTTCTTCCAGTGCCTTCAAGTGGAGTTTCTTGACGGTCTCATCTGTGATGATGACTGTTTTGGCACCTGGGAGGCGGGTGGAGACTTCTTCTCCAGCGCGTTTGATCAGGTTGCGGCCAATGAGGATTGGATAGCTACGGTCGCCCAGGTCAACATTGACGAGCGTGGCGTTATTTTCTTCTGTCACTTTCCAACCTCGTTATTTTCAGATGCCTCATCAGAGAGAGGCGGTAGTCCTTTTTCCAGAGCGATCAGGATTTCTTCCATAACTGCTTCATGGGTCACATCACGCGACCAGATTGCCATGTCCGCTTCTTCATAGATCGGATAGCGCTCATCCATCAGCTTTTGCATGGTTGCCTCAGGATCCGCAGTTTGCAGCAATGGCCGGGTAGGGCGCTTGCGCACGCGGGTCATGATGACAGACAGCTCAGCCTTCATCCAGATGGAGATGCCCTTTTCCTTGATGCGGGAGCGTGTCTCTTCATTGATGAAGGCACCGCCACCTGTTGCGAGGACTTGTGGTCCTTCGTCTAACAGGCGTGCAATGACACGCTTTTCACCTTGCCGGAAATAGCTTTCACCGTGTTCAGCGAATATCTCTGAGATAGAACGATCTGCTGCTTTTTCAATCTCTGAGTCTGCATCAATAAAATTGAGAGCGAGATATTGAGCCAAACGGCGACCTACTGTGGATTTGCCACAGCCCATAATGCCAACAAGTACAATTGGCTTAGTGCCGAGGCGCTTCAAAATATCTTGCTGTCGTTGACGTTTTTTGTCTGACTTTGTGTCGTTTGCAGTCACGCCACGCCCTCGCCGATTCATCTACTCTTACTTACGCTTTGACATTATCACACCTTGTCCTGTCAAGGTTCTAGACCAAGAGTGTTTGCCAGCATTTAACTGCTAATTTTCTACAGAAACCGTAGGTGCCCCTTCACAGGCCTGGAGGATATCGCAAAATACGCGGTACACTGGGTGCCTTCGGGTTGAACCTTCACAGTGAAACGGTCTATTTTTGATTGTGAAGTATACTGCTACACCCCACCATCTGCGGGTGATTTAGGGGTATCCAGATTTATACGGGAGCATCCGGTTCTGCCATGCCAACATTGATGCGATTGCTGTCTATCATAGGTTTGATCGTTACTGGCGCTGTGCTGAGCATGTATCTGCTTGTCAGCTACGTTGAGCCGGAGCCACGTGAAATTATCGTCGAAATCCAAAAGGAAGGCTTCGAATAGGCTTTTTATGCGTCGAACTCTTGAGACTGAACGCTTTTTTGAAATGTTAAGCGTTGAGCGCGTCAGTGCGTTCAATACGTTGGAAAGCTACCGAACTGACCTGGAAGATTTTGATAGTTTCCTGAGTACGCAAGGTGTGGATCTGCTTGCTGTGCAGGTCACGGATGTCCGTGCCTACCTCTCTGACCTTACTGACCGCGGGTTTGCGGCCTCCTCTCAGGCGCGGCGTCTTTCGGCTCTTCGGCAGTTCTACCAGTTCTGTTATGCCGAGGATATTCGTGATGATGATCCAACCCGAACCGTTGCTTCTCCGCGTAAAGCCTCAACTCTTCCCGGTGTGTTGAGTGAGGAAGAGGTGGATCGGTTGATCGGCAAAGCAGAGCAGTTGGCTACTATCACGCATGATAGTGATGCAAAGCAGATCAGAGCTGCGCGTGTCTATACATTGCTGGAAGTGCTTTATGCGACGGGTCTGCGTGTTTCCGAACTTGTTTCCCTACCAGTGTCAGCGGCTATTCGTGACAGCCGTCTTATCACCGTGAAAGGAAAGGGCGGTAAGGAACGGGCTGTTCCGCTGTCTCCCCGCTCACAGAAGGCCATGGTTGAGTATGTGCGGCTGCGTGCATCTTTAGGGGCTTATGCGGACAGTGTTTGGCTGTTTCCCTCTCACGGTGAGAGCGGGCACTTTACGCGTCAGGCATTTGGGCGGGACTTGAAAGCGCTTGCGTTGGAAGCGGATATTGACCGCAACAAGGTTTCTCCGCACGTGCTCCGCCATGCCTTCGCCTCGCACCTGTTGCAGAACGGCGCTGACCTGCGCGTGGTGCAACAACTGCTTGGGCATGCGGACATCTCAACAACGCAGATTTATACCCACGTGTTGGAAGAGCGCCTGCAGAAGCTGGTAGAAGACCATCACCCGCTGGCGTGAGCTTCGCAGAGAGCTCAAGACGCATGTGTGGCGTTGGATAAAAGCGCTTAAATTTTGGGGAAGAGAAGAGTGGTGCCCCCGGCCAGACTCGAACTGGCACTTCCGAAGAAACCGGATTTTGAATCCGGCGCGTCTACCAGTTCCGCCACGGGGGCAACGGTTGGTAAGGGCGGAATATATCGAGATGGGGTGCGACGTCAATATTTTGATTCAGCTAACCACAGCATTTGTCAGCCTATACTTATATATATTTACGGGGGATAAGGGTGGTGAGGTCATATTTCCGGCCATAATCCTGTGATTGCTGCTGATGATTGAGGTAGGACTCCAGCGTGGGGCTGTTATTGAATGTTACCGCATTGCGAAATGAACCATATTCTTTGCTTGAATGAATGATTGTTTGGAGCATCGCTGACTTATGTTGCGTCGCCTTTATGACTGGACACTTTCCCTTGCTGCGGGACCACGTGCACCCCATGCGCTGAGCGCTGTCGCCTTTGTGGAAAGCTCTGTCTTTCCGCTTCCGCCTGACCTGCTTCTCATCCCGATGTGTGTGAGCAAACGTCAGCGATCCTGGTTTTATGCCGCGCTGTGTACTGTGGCTTCTGTTCTGGGTGGTTTGCTGGGGTATCTCATTGGTGCCGTCTTGTTTGAGGAAGTGGCGAAACCGATCCTCGCGTTTTACGGTTACATGGATAAGTTTGACCAGTTTAAGCAAATCTTTGAGGACTGGGGCTGGTGGTTTGTGTTTATCGCTGGTTTGACGCCATTTCCGTACAAAGTAATAACTATTGCGAGTGGTGTTTTTGCTCTGAATCTCCCAGTATTCATTGCGGCGAGCATCGTCTCTCGTGGAATTCGGTTTTTTGCGGTCGCAGGGCTTTTGTACCTGTTTGGACCAGCAATTCGGGATTTCATCGAAAAGCGGCTGGGGCTGGTGTTCACTGTGTTTGTGGTGCTGCTGGTTGGTGGTTTCGCTCTGATCAAGTTTCTTTAAAGCGGCTGTCGTTTCTTTGAGAATGGGACAGTTGCTTTAATCTGTTTTGTGGCGCGTGTTCTTTGGAGTGCTGGTTTGGAGCCTCGGGAATGCGCAGGAGAGGTTAACTGGAAATGCTAGGACGCTTTTTTGCGCTGCTTCTGAAAGATCCGCTCACCTCTGGTGCTGCGCTGGTGACACTGGGTAGTGCCACAGCGTTGGCAACCGCTTGGGGTTTTGAGCTTATTGGTGGTTTCAAGCCATGCCCGCTGTGTCTCATTCAGCGTAATCCGTACTACGCTGGTCTGGTGCTGGGTATTCTGGCGCTGATCTTTACCCGGACCGAGAAGCTGCGCTGGGTTTCTGTGCTGGCACTGCTGGGTGCGGCTGGTGGTTTTCTGTATGGCGGCGGTGTTGGCATCTATCAGGCTGGCGCAGAGTGGGAACTCTGGCTTGGGCCGAATGATTGTGCCGCTGGTGGCAGCATGGAGCTGGGATCTGCTTCCAACATGCTGCAGAGCCTTGCGACAACCAAGGTTGTGAGCTGCTCCGTTGCACAGTTCCGCATCTTTGGTCTTTCGTTTGCCGGATTGAATGCGATTTATGCCACAGTGATGGTCTTCATTACGCTGTGCGGTCTGGTGCTTCCTCGCAAGAGCTGAGGTTTCAGCGCTTTGTTTTGATATGAAAAAAGCCCGGGGCTCTACGCAGCTCCGGGCTTTTTTGTGTCAGTCACAAAGAGAAGGGGTTAGCCTTCTTCTTTGTTGTAACGTTCGATGCTTTCTACGATGAGACGCTTTGCTTCGTCCGCACCGTGAATGCCGGTGATCTTCACCCATTTGTTTGGCTCAAGATCTTTGTAGTGCTCGAAGAAGTGCTCAATCTGCTTGATGGTGATTTCAGGCAGGTCTTCGATGTTGTGTACGGATTCGTAACGACGGGTCAGCTTGCTGCTTGGGACGGCAATGATTTTCTCATCCTGACCGGACTCGTCTTCCATGACCAGAACGCCGATCGGACGGCAGCTCATGACGGCGCCTGGAACGATTGGGCGCTGGTTCACAACAACTACGTCGATTGGATCGCCATCACCGCAGAGGGTGTGTGGAACGAAGCCGTAGTTGCCTGGGTAACGCATAGGGGTGTAGAGGAAGCGATCGACGTACATTGCGCCGGATTCTTTTTCCATCTCGTATTTGATCGGCTCACCGCCAACTGGAACTTCAATAATGACATTGACGTCCTCAGGTGGGTTCTTACCGACAGGAATACGATCGATACGCATTTATGTATACTCCAATTTCATTTGCTGCCTGTATTACAGGGGCATCGGCCTGTTGCAAGATATATTTCGCAGTCGAGCTTGCGTAATTCGTTCAAGTAATTCCTGACGAATAACTCTGGGATAAGTGGGTGCTTAATGTTGAAGAATCTTCAGTTCCTCATTGTTGCCATGACCGGAATTTTTATGTGCAGTCAGGCTTCGGCTGAGAGTGTTTATTCCAAGCTGGACTTAAAGGAGACCTGCGTAATTGCGCGCATTGGGGAATCTAGCTTCGGCTCTCTTGCATGGAAATGTCGAGGGTACAAGGATATACCGGTATATGTGGCTGTACATGATCTGAAATACTTCGTTAGTTTTGGCGACATGGCGGAGGAGGAGCCAGCCGTTAGTCAAAGTTTGGGCTCTTGGAGTTCACTTGACACGACGATTGAGTGGGTACTGAAGGATGGTGAGCCAATAGCGACCATCTTGCGATGGGCTATAGGTATGCCTGCTGATGTTGCTGGGGATGTGAAAGCGGATGCTGATGGGTATTATCGCGGGCAGGTGCTGGTGATCACTCAGCTGGGACAGGGTAAGACCTGTCACATCGGCTACGTGGATGCGCGTGCGACCAAGAATGCCAATAAGCTGGCGCGGGATGCTGCGGGGCTTTTGGCCGGAATATGGGATTGTACCAGCCAACCGAAACTACTTGGGGGTGGTGGCCTGTCCCTTGGTCTCACTGATTAAGAGCCAACGGTTTATCGCAGCGATAAGTTGTAGGGGGAAGCGGTTCGGTTCTCCTTCAGCACTGTGACGAGTGGGTCAACGGGGGGTAGGGGTGAGAGTCTTCACCACAGCTCCACAGAACCGAACCTGCTTGGGCAACAACGATAATTTGGCTGGCATTCGTGGCTCCTCAATGACCCAATTGGGGCGAAATAGAGAAACTACTGTGACAATTTTAGCGTGTACTCTGAATTCTCAAGGGTCCTTTGCCGGGCAGCAAAAGGAGGTTCTCTTGCGTTCTTTCAGGCTTTGCCGCAGGATGGACGGATTATGTGGTAAAATGGGGTTGCCGATGGTTTAGCGTGCGTTGCGGATTTTCAAATTCACGCTGCGTGCTCAACCAGATTGCCTCGGCGCATCCACGATGCGAGAGCCGATATTCTGCTTTCTCCGGGATGCCCAACCACAGGATCTGAACGCAGGAGGCCTTCATGAGTGAAGGGGATGATATTGCAATAGTGTCCGGGAGCGTTCGCTCTCTTGATGGTGGCGCCAACAGCGCAGCCGTTCAACAAAAACCGAACCTCCCGAAACCGATAGTTGCTTTTCATCGAACGGAACTCGATCAGATCCTCAGGCTGTACGGACGCATGGTTGCCAGCGGCGAGTGGCGTGATTACGCCATCGGCCACGGAACAGACAAGGCGATTTTTGCCATTTTCCGCCGTGCCAGCGAAATGCCGCTCTACCGTATTGAAAAAGACCCCAAGCTTGCCCGTAAACAAGGCGCCTACTGCGTCGTTGGCACCGGCGGCATGATCCTCAAACGCGGCCACGACCTAGCCAACGTGCTGAAGGTGCTTGAGAAGAAGAAGCACCTGCGCGTGGTGGAGTGAGGATCGCAAAGTTTTGAAAAACTGAACTTGCTCGAACCATCCGCAATTGAAATATTGCTCACATAAATTGCTTAGAGTAGGTGGCAGATGACGAGTTCTGTAGAAAAAGGCGACAAACTCGAAGACGATTTCTATCGGTATCTTCTTGACCAGAAAGATAAGAGGGAGTTGGTTTATGGTTTAAACCATCCCGAGCTTTGTGAGATTTTCAAAAAGAAGTCTTATCCGTGTAGTGATCGCGGAGAAGATGTCGAGTTTGACGTTGTTATAGAGCTTCGTGGAGAGGGAAGAGTTGAGCCGCACATGTATATAGTTTTTGAATGCAAAAACTATAAAAGCTCTGTCCCAGAGCTTTATGTTAGAGACTTCTCAGATAAGTTATCAACTGTGTTTGGGCATTCAGCTAAAGGAATTCTCGTTTCATCGTCTCGCTTGCAATCGGGAGCAGAAAAGATCGCCAGAAAACGGAAAATGGGGATCGCAAAGTACGATAAGCATGGGATTGAAATTGTTGCTGATCGTAAAGGACGTTCTTGGACCGACAAAAGTTATTTAAAGTCACAAATCTTCAAAGATGCACGTCACACTAAGTCTTTGAAATTTTCAGCATATCACGACGGAAAGTATTTTAGTTCATTCAGCCAACTTCTGAGTTTCTTAGACTCCGATCAAGAAGTTGATGGTGATCACGTAATTGCTAATTCGGGGATATCGGTTCCTTACCTCTCTGATGAAGCAATTAAGGCTTCTACCAAGGCTGTTTTGGAGCGGTGTGAGCATGTGGGAGGAGCGGTTGACCTCGCCAAAATTTGCGAAAGGTTATCCATCGATCTTTCACTTACTGAACGAAATATAAGAGATGAGACCGGCAGTCCGATCTTAGGCTCTGCGAACTTCGACCGAAAAACAATTGAGATCAACTTTCATGAGAATGAAAGACAGAAACGATTTACTATCGGCCATGAGCTAGGACATTTCTGTTTGGACCATGGTCGTTTTCTCCGCTCAGAAAGCATCATCGCTAACGATCTACTACTAGATAAAGTGTCAGATGATAGTTTTCGCTACGAACGACTTGAATTTCAGGCAAACAAGTTTGCAGCAGAACTACTTCTTCCAGAGAGTGAATTTAAAACTAAAACTGAAGAACTACGACGACATATCGATATAAGAGACAGGGGGCACGGCTACATTTATGTAGACGATCAGCCAACAAATCTGCGGGATTATTTGCTGCTCTTATCGGGTTTAGAAGCGTATTTTGAGGTTTCAAAAAGTGCCATCGAAATTCGATTTAAGAAGCTAGGTATGCTGGCGGATAGAAGGACAAATCCGGAGAGCACTAGGATTTCGAGTTACCTGACTTCTAACGGATGCGATGCCTAGAGCAAGAGACCTTTTGGAGGTTCCTTCGCTGCCGTTTTCGGCTACTCGTTTGACAGCGAAGGATAGATGACATTTGGACAGCAAAAGGCTTATCCGTGATGGGTACCAGCCTCATTTCAGTTGTCTCTTAAGAGACCTGCTCCAGGGCTTCTGAAAAGGCCTGCCAAAGCTCTTCCACCGGCTCACATCCCACGGATAAGCGGATGAAGGCGGGATCTACTGCGTCTCCCCAGCGGGCGCGGCGTTCTGCTGAGCTGTGAACGCCGCCAAATGAGGTGGCAGGGCGCAAGAGGGTGCATGAATTGATGAACTGTTCAGCCTGGGCTTCTGTTTCAAGCGTGAGGGAGATCAGGAACCCAAACCGTGTTTGCTGTGCTTTGGCCAATGCGTGGGCTGGGTCCGTTTCCAAACCCGGAAAACGAATAGACTTTATGGCTGGATGATTTGCAAAACGCTCTGCGAGCAGAGCTGCAGACGTACACATCCGATCATAGCGCACATCCAGCGTCTCGAGGCCTCGATGCAACAGCCATGCTTCTTGCGGGCCGGGGATGCAGCCGGAAAACTTTCGCCACTCTTCAACAGCCTTTAGGATCTCAGCGTTTCGGCTGGCGACATGACCCATCAGGGCGTCGGAATGGCCTGCCATGGATTTAGTGTCTGAGGAGACGACAAGGTCTACACCAAAATCTAATGGACGCTGACCAAGTGGTGTCAGGGTTGTGTTGTCGCAAATTGTGATACCACCTGCGGCGCGTACAGCAGACGCAATTGCTGTTAGATCCAGCAGGTCGAGGCCCGGATTTGAGGGTGTTTCCAGAAACACAACGTTAAAGCCATCAAAGCCGCCCGTGGTAAACTCAGCGGTGTCGCGCTCAACGACTTCAACGCCGAACTTAGCCAGAAACTGGCTGGAGAGGATGCGGGTTACATAATACCCATCTGCCGGGACCAGTAGCCGATCTCCCGCTTTGAGCGTTGCGAAAAGAGCCGCAGAAATTGCAGCCATTCCGGACGGAAAGCAAAGGCAAGGCGCTGCTTCGAGATGAGCGAGCGCATGTTCAAGCTGGGTCCATGTCGGGTTGCTGACACGACCATAGTTTGGGAAATCCTCCGGTAACCCTGGAAGATGGTACATTGAGCTTTGTACCAGAGGTAACGCAATCGGTTCACCCTTAGACAGGTTCTGACCACGTAGATGCAGGAACTCGCCCATGTTTGGTGAAGTGCGTTGTGTCATGCGGAATCTCCCATTGGATCGTATCAGCGCGCGCTCCGCACTGAGATGTTGTTTATGCTGGCCTTTATGAGGGGGGCTCAACGGTCATTACAGTGATGGTAATGTACGCGTAACGGAGATGTCTATCTTCCTATCAAATAGGAGAAAGTATCCTTTTGATGAGCAGCGTATTTTCAGCTTAACACATTACTTTTTGCATTAGAGGGCTCGCTTAAACACGAGGTGCTGAACGTTATGCCAAAGCGTTTTGCAGCCGTGTTGTGGCGATCAGTTTGGGCAGACGCCAGATGATTGGGAGGGAGATGAGGACTGCAATGAGGATGTAGTAGACGGGGGCGTAGTCCTTGCCGGTCTGGGTTACCAGATATGTGGCGACGATTGGGGTGGTGCCGCCGAAGAGGGCCATGCTTAGATTGTATCCGAGCGCGACAACGCTGCAGCGCAGGTGGTCCGGTGCCATTAGGGTGAGGGCTGTGATGGAGAGCGCCCACCCGACTGTGCTTGTTAAGGTGAGACCGAACTGCCCAAGAAAAACGGATGTGATGTCCTCCTGGAGCATAAGCCACCAGCAGGGGCCTGCGAGGATGAAGGTTGCCAATGCCCCAGCGAGAAAAGCTGGCCGTAACCCAAACCGGTCCGCAGCTAGTCCGCAAACCGGAATAAACAGAGCCATGACAATCAGGTTGAGTGTTGTGACATTGAGAGCCGTGGATGCGCCAAAGCCTGGCTCCGCGCTTAAATACGAGACTGCATAGACGTAAATTACAAAGTAAATCACAGCGGTTGGAATGAGCAGCAAAATCATTTGCCCGATCAAACCAGAATGATCCCGCAGGCTTTGCCAGACAGGTGATGAGTTATCTGCTGGGTCTTCGTCCAGCACTGTATCGGTGATGTTTCGCCTGATGACTGCGCTGAAAATTGCGACCAGCGTGCCGAAACCAAAAGCCAGACGCCATCCCCAATCCGCCATCTGTTCGGCAGAAAGAAGGAGGCTGATGCCGGCTGGAACAGCCGAGCCGACGAGGCAGCCGGATATCATGGCGCATGCAATCCATGCTCCTGTTAATGCCCGGCGTTCCGGCTCTGCTTGTTCCACCAGGAGGACGCCAGAGGCTGTGTATTCTCCGGCCACGGCAATGCCCTGAACAATCCTCACCAAGACCAGAAGTATGGCTGCGGCGATCTCAATTTGATCATATGTGGGTAGCACGGCAATCGCGAGAGAGCCTCCGCCCATCAGCAGGACGGAGATCATCATGGCCGTCTTTCGGCCCACACGGTCTCCAATATGGCCAAAGATTACACTGCCGATAGGGCGCGCTGCATATCCGACAGCCAGCACAGCGAATGCGGAAAGCAGTGAAGCTACTCTGTTTTCTAGCGGGAAAAACTGGGTGGCAATTGTCGCTGTGAGGAAGCTGTAAACGGTGAAGTCGTACCATTCCAGAACGTTTCCACTCGTTGCAGCGATGATTGAACGTGGTGTTAGCCTCGTTTGCGATCTGGACATTCAGCCACCCTTTGTTCCGAGAGCTCGAGGCCTTGAAGTGCGAGCACGTTACAGAGCAATGATTAGCAGCATTCTCTTACGGAAAAGGTATCGTGGATGGTTGCCTGCCTTACTTCGCCAACATGGGGTAGGTGAAGAAGAGGATATGGGTGAGGTTAACGAGGAAGTGAACGCCTATGGCGGCTTCTACACGACCTGATTTCCAGAAGGTGGCGCCGTAGAACAGCCCGGCGACGAAGGCAAAGGCTGCATAAGGCAGGCCTCCATCCAGATGGTAGTAGGCGAAGTGGAGTGAGGAGATCACGAGTGCCGCGGTGCCTGCCCAAAAACTGCGACCGAGCTTTTCCATCAGCTGGCCCATGATGAACTGGCGAAAGAAGACCTCTTCTGCCACGCAGGTGAACAGCAGGTTCGCAAAGATCCAGATTGGTAAGAAGGGCACCAGTTTTGGGTCGAACACCACCAGCCCTGCGGCGTAGGTTGCGCCGATCAAGACTGCCGCTGCCGGAATGAAGAACAGCAGTGTTATACGCAGGCTGCGGAGCCAGTCTTTGGCTGTGCGGATGCGGGGTGCCGCGAAAAGAAACAGCAGGAAGCCCAGAGCTGCCTTATCGAAATTGAGGTAAAGCGAGTATGGCACAGCATCCGGGCTGGTTTTTGCACCAGACAGGACCTGAAGATTGTGAAAGCCGGGAGCTTCATGCGTCATCACCAGATGCCCTGCCAGTAACAGCAGACCAACCATCACGTAATAAAGCCAGACAGGGTGCTTTTGCTGGAAGAGGACCGCACAGACCACAGCCCAGCTGAGAACGAGCAGGAGTCCGGTTGCATTCAATACGCCTGCGGTGACTGCAAGGACCAGCGAGAGAGCGAATAAGGTGAGCGGCACCCATCGCTGTGTGATGAGCGGGACGCTTGCAATAGCTAACCCGAGACTAAGATAGGCACTCAATGAAAGCGGCATGATGAAACTTTGTGGGTGTCGCAATGGGCAGAAAAATGAACTCTCTGAAACTGTGAGGTAAAGCTGCCGCTAAGTCAAATGTGCAATGGTTGGGTTGCGCGGAAGGAAGCATCACCCGGCCTGAACTAAGCGGCCAGATACCGGGGGATGCGCGTTTAAATGCTCTGGAAAATAATCAGGGAGTTAAACCAGAATTTCCTCTTTCAGGCTGCTGACGAAACCAACGGTGTCGTTGAACTCAGTTTCTGGCAGGCTGAAAGCTTCCAGAGTGGCTTTCAGGTGGGCTAAAAATACGTCCCAATCTGCTTCGGTGATGCCCATGCCAGTGTGTGTGATCACCATGTCGCGGCCTGTGTAATACAAAGGTCCGCCGGCGCTGTTTGCCAGATAATCAATCAGGAGCTGCTTTTCTCTGGCGATCCCATCATCACCGCGGTTCTGCCAGAAGCGTCCGAGCAGCTCATCGCTCTGTAGGCGTGGGAGGAGGTTGTTGACGACTGCAGAAATCGCGTCATAGCCGCCGAGGCGTTCGTATAAAGTTTTTTCGCTCATAATTCAGACCTTTTGTCCTGGGGGTTAAAGGGCTGAGGCTAAACAGCATTTAGGTAAATCTACTTGATGAATGTTAAGTCTGCATATTTCATGGATAAACAGGCTAAGGTCACTCATTTGGTTAGAGTAGATAGTGTTAACCTATTGAAAATAAAGATGTTTTGTGTGTGAAAGAAGGGTGTTTTGAGGTGATATGAGCACCGATTAGGAAACAGTGGGCTCTTCACGGTATTTCACAGTGTTTTGAGATTTTGGGATTGATTACAATGAGGTAGCTTTGTTGCCATCCTCATACGTGGTTGCTAGACACTTTGATGTGATCGCTTTTATGATCATAATGATTTTGACCTTGTAAACCGAGAGAACTCCTATGATCCGTTTTGTTGCATTGCTCGTTTCGCACACCATAGTGCTTGTTGTTGGCTTTGCGCTTGGGATCTACTTCCTGCCTATCCTGACTGCACCGGATTCTCCTGAGACGGCCGTACTGGAGCAGAAAGCTCAAAACGCGCAGTACACTGCGGAGTTCAGCCGCGACCAGCGTGGCAGTGACTTCCTGCATTGGGGTGAGGGCAAGGTGAGTATCTCTCCAGAGATGATCGTTCATCAGGGTCGTCTTGCACCGGGGCCGGATTATAAGGTTTACCTCACCACCGAGTTCGTTGAACACGAAGATGAGTTCCTGCCGATTAAAGACAACTCGGTCCTGATCGGCGACGTCAAAACCTTCGACGGTTTCCTGCTGAATGTGCCTGAGGGCGTTGATATTGAGACCTACAACACCGTGCTGGTGTGGTGTGAAACCTTTGGCGAGTTTATTTCTGCTGCGCAGTATCGGTGATCGGCTGCTCGAAGTTTATGTGCCCGAGTGGCAGATAAACCTTGCGCACTTGGGGCAGACGGGTAGACGTTAGGAAACGCCCTTCAAATCCCTTTAGGTAAGTGCTGCTGCTCATGACACTCACGCAAGATATTGTTGCCTCGCCACATGATGTTCTGAAAAAAGTATTTGGCTATGACGCGTTTCGTGGCAATCAGCAGGTTGTGATTGATAGCGTAATGGCTGGTGAGAGCTGCTGTGTGGTGATGCCGACGGGGGCGGGTAAGTCGCTGTGTTATCAGGTGCCTGCCTTGTGTCGTCGTGGGGTGGGCATTGTTGTTTCTCCGCTGATTGCATTGATGCAGGATCAGATTGCGACATTGCGAGAGCTTGGCGTGCGGGCGACGTCTATCAACTCCGCGCTTTCTCGTGAGGACATTCAGGCTGCTTATCGGGATTTACGGGCTGGGGAGCTAGATCTGCTGTATGTGGCGCCGGAACGGTTGGTGCGGCCTGAGTTTGTTGGTTTGCTGGAAGAGCTGAACCAGCGTGGGCTGATCGCGCTGCTGGCGATTGATGAAGCGCACTGTATCAGCCAATGGGGCCATGACTTCCGCCCTGAGTACCGAGAGCTGACCAATGTACGGGCGAAGCTTGAGGGTGTGCCTTGTTTGGCAGTGACCGCAACGGCGGATGAACCGACGCGGAAGGACATTCAAGAGCGTCTCGATCTACCGCGCCTGATTTCCTCCGGGTTTGACCGGCCTAACATCACCTACACCGTGGGCATCAAGAGTAATCCGAAGCAGCAGTTGCGGCGTTTCCTGAAAGATCGGCCAGCTGGCGAAAGTGGCATCATCTACTGCCTGTCGCGCAAGAAGGTGGAGGAGACGGCTGCTTGGCTGGTTGATGAGGGCTTTGATGCGCTGCCTTATCATGCGGGTTTCGATAGTTCCGTACGTGAGGCCAATCAGGATCGCTTCATCAAGGAAGAAGGCATGATCATGGTGGCCACTGTCGCGTTTGGGATGGGCATTGATAAGCCCAACGTGCGGTTTGTGGCGCATTTGGATCTTCCCAAGAACATTGAGGCTTATTATCAGGAGACGGGCCGCGCTGGGCGTGATGGCCTGCCGTCTGAGGCGTGGCTGGTCTATGGCATGCAGGATGTTGTGTTCCTGAACCAGATGATTGACCGAAGTGAAGCGCCAGAGAGCCAGAAACAGATTGAGCGGCAGAAGCTGCGGTCTTTCCTCGCTTACTGTGAGACAGCGACCTGTCGGCGCTCTGTTCTGCTGCGCTACTTCGGGGATGAGTGCGAACCGTGTGGCAACTGCGATACCTGCTTGAACCCGCCGAAGACTATGGACGGCACCATTGCCGCGCAGAAGCTGCTCTCTTGCATCTTGCGCACGGGGCAGAGCTTTGGGGCGAACTACGTGATTGATGTTCTGCTTGGTAATGCGAGTGAGCGGATCATCTCACGTGGGCATGACCAGTTGTCGACGTTCAACATTGGTGGTGAGTTCGACAAGATCAAGTGGAACGCGATTGCTCGGCAGCTGCTGGCTGCTGGTTTGATCTACGCTGATCATGATGCTCATGGAGCTTTGAAGATGACGGCTCTGGGCATGGAGTTCTTGAAGGAACGCCGGACTATTGAGCTGAAGGTGGATCAGCTTGCCAACTCTGCGAAGATGGAGCGCCGGACTAAGACGCCAGCTAGGGCTCAGATTGAAGATATCGCGGACCAAGAGCTGTTTGAGAAACTTCGAGCGCGGCGGATGGAACTGGCGCGAGAGCGAAACGTGCCGCCATATGTGATCTTCAACGATAAGACCCTGATTGAAATGGCCGTTGAACGTCCTCAGCGGCTTGAAGAGATGCTGGAGATTTCTGGTGTTGGTGAGTCCAAACTGGAACGGTTTGGCCCTGACTTCCTGGAGATCATCCGCGATTAGAAAAAACAAACCCCACTAACCTAATTGTTAGTAGGGTCTGATCTGCGTGAGTTGCAGGGTTTTTGAGGTTTCTAGGGTCAAAAGATCAGCGAATAGAGTACGCCTGCGCTGACGGCCATTCCGAGGATGACGACGAGGAAGGCGGCGATCATCTGGTTTTTGAAGAGGGATTTCAGCAAGATTACCTCTGTCAGGCTGGCACCTGCGCTGCCGATGATGAGGGCCATGATTGCACCCAGTCCCATGCCTTTGCCTGCAAGTGCTGCGGTGAGCGGGATCACGGCTTCTGCTCTGATGTAGAGCGGGATGCCGATAATGGCGGCCACAGGGATTGCGAGTGGATTGTTTTCACCTGCCCATGAGGACACCAGATCTGTTGGTATGAAGCCATAAATCATTGAGCCGATGGCGATGCCGCCGATCAGGTATGGCAGGACTTTTTTGAAGTCTGCCCATGTTGAGTTCCATACCCTTGCCCACTTGTTTTGAACTGGCGCGCTTCCGCCGCAGCTGCTGCTGCATGAAGAGGTGGATGGGGCCGCGTAGGCTTCTGGCTTCACAAACCTCTCGAAGCCAAGCTTTTCAAGCGTGTAACCTGCGATGATGGAGACCGCCAATGCGATGGTGAAGTAGAACACTGTGACACCCAGACCGAAAGTCACCGCGAACAAGCCGATGATAATCGGGTTAAGCAGTGGGCTGGCAAACAGGAACACCATCATGGTGCCAAAGCCAGCACGGGCACGGAGCAGGCCTTTCAGGAACGGGATGGTGGAGCAGGAGCAGAATGGGGTGATGACGCCAAGCGCTGCTGCTGTGACATAGCCTTTGCCGTTTTGACTGCTGAGGATCTTCTGCACGCGGCTTGGCGGAATGTATTCCTGCAAGATGCCGACGAAGTAACTGATCGCCAGAAAGAGGATCGTCAGTTCCACAGCAAGCACTGCGAACATTTCCAGGCTGCTTATGAGCATTTCAGAGGACAGTGACATTGGGTATGATCCTTATTACGATATTTCCGGATTTGTCAAAATAATAGAATAATAGGTTTTCATGTCAAGATATTTCTAGTAATGTCGAAATATAGAAAATTCTGGTGAATGAAATGGATATCGAAAAAACTGCTAAGGCCTTGAAAGAACTTGGACATGTAACGCGTCTTGCAATTTATAAGCGGCTTGTGAAAGCTGGCTATAAAGGCCTGGCGGTGGGTACATTGCAGGAAGAACTGGAGATTCCAGGCTCAACACTGTCGCATCATCTGTCTGGTTTGGCCTCTGCAGGCTTGATCAAACAGCGGCGCGAGGGGCGGGTGCTTTACTGTGTTGCTCAGTTTGAGCAGTTGGATGAAGTTTTGCAGTTTTTGCGAGCCGAGTGCTGTATCGACGACAAGTTCTATACGGACGACAATGATCTCAAAGAGCTGAAGCGTGGCTGATCTTTGAAGGAGGCTTAGTTGAGTTTCTCTGACTTGATGGTCAGCACGGAGGAGTTACAGTATCTGCATTTCACATTTGCAGGTATTTGAAGTGGTTGATCAGATTGAGTTTGTGCAGGCTGTAACGGAGAGTTCCAGCTTGCAGGAAGCGGCGCAGAAAGCGGGCGTGTTGTTCTCCAAGTTTCCCGGATACAAGCTGTTTACGCTTACGGTGACGCATCCTGACGGGAGCCATGTGGTGCGGTTGTTTTCCAGCGCGGAAGGCTCTTATGGCACCTCTGGCACCAAGCCGATTGAAAAAGAAGGTGGCTGGTATGAGCGCGTGCTTGTGCAGCAGAAGCCGTTTCTTGGGTACACCATTGAAGATGTGAAGGACTACTTTCCCGACCATGAGAAGATCGCGGCCATGGGGCTTGGCGCAACGTTGAACTTGCCCGTTGTGGTGTCAGGCGAGGTGATTGGCACGGTGAATCTGCTGGATGCGGACCATGCCTACACGGAAGCAGATGCGGAGAAGAGCTTTGCGTTGTCGCAGGCGCTGGCGCCACTCTTTTTGAAGGCGCGGGAAGAGCTGGCTGCGGTTTGATTTCAATTCATCTGTTTTCGCTTAGTGGGCCTTTACCTTAAGGCTCGAAACCTTCCATTTTCGCCGAGTTTCTCCCGATTTGTTTCTCTCAGGGTAACCATGAATGGGGCATGAAAGATGCTCCATTCCGTCCGCGTTCTGCGCTGGCACCATGCAACCCCTGAGAGACGAGCGGTACAGGCTATGGCTTCTGGTGGCGAACATGAGCAATTCGCTGGGCATCTTCCTATCTTCATCACTGCACCGGGCAGTACAGATGTTTTGATGGTGGTCACCATCTTCATCGCCATTGGTGCGGTGTTGCTGGCGGGTGTCTTTTACTTTTCCCTGCATGCCCTGCCAGAGAAGATGGCACACAAGTATGGGCGGTCGCATATGCAGATCGTGGCCTTACTGGCGGTGTTGGCGTTGTTTACGCACAACAACTACTTCTGGATTGCAGCGCTGTTGCTGGCTGCGATTAACCTGCCGGATTATGAGACACCGCTTAACACCATCGCCAACTCTTTGCGCAAGACGATAAAGGGGAAGAAACAGAATGATTGAGTTTCTTCTTTGCTCGCTTGTGACGATCCTGCCGGACTATCTGTTTCGTCGCTATAAGCAGGGTAAGCGGATCGGGCACGAGATTACGTTTTTTACGGTGTGGTATGAACTGCGCTGGGGGATTACCGGGGCGCTGATGCTGACCATTGCGCTGA